>REAB01000218.1 GCA_004293645.1 Cytophagia bacterium
TAATTTTTCCGACTACATGTTTAGTGGGCAATATGCTTGTGGACTAATTTCTCAAAAACTGTCAACTACTTTGGAAGCAATATGAAAGATGCCGAATTTAGGATATAATTTAACGGCTGAGTTGGAAGTCTTGATTATCAAAAGGGTTTAGTTGGCCGCCCATTTTTCAGTTGCCGACTTGGGTAAAGCTGGTTTTAGTTCAGTTTTGGGCCTAAATTGCTATTACAAATTAGGAAACCCAATTTTCAGCAGATAAAGTGTAAATCGTACCTCCCCTTCTTTCCTACACTCTACCACTCAGTTCGCGCAGCTACATCTGCGTTGAAGCAGCTCATGGCCAAGCAGCGAAAATGACGCTTCGTGGGGCGTAGAAAATGGATAGAAAAATCTATGTGTCATCGGTTTGAGTACTTGCATCAGTTTCACGAACACCACAACTTGATAAAAATAAACCAGGCGAATGTGAAAATTTGATTTTTATTGTCCTTATGTTTGCAGCGCTTTCTTAAACGAAAGCAAATCTCATAAAAGGGGTGCCTTAAAAACAACGGGCTGAGATTATACCCTAAAACCTGATCTGGATAATGCCAGCGGAGGGAAATTGAAATGCAAAAAATTACATCTTGGATTTTGGCCGTGGCAACGGGAGTGTTGCTGTACGCGCCTACGCTCGCCCAAACTGCGGTTTCGGGGCGCGTTATTGACAACCAAACCAACCAGCCACTGCCCGGGGCAACCGTGCGAGCGGGGAGTTTTCGGGGAACTATCACCAACGAAAAAGGCGAGTTTACACTCAAAAACCTACCCAAAGAAGTTGAAAATCTGGAGGTTTCGTACGTGGGGTATGAAACGGTTATAGATTCCTCCTTTCGTCGGAATGACAAAATTATAAACCTCGAAATTCGACTCCAACGCTCCGTTTTCGACGCCGACGAAGTGGTAATCAGCGCGACTCGCGCCAATCTGAAATCTGCCGTGGCATTTACCAACGTGGGCAAAGTTGAATTGAGCAAACAGAATTTAGGCCAAGACCTGCCCGTTTTGCTCAACTTCACGCCTTCGCTCGTCAGTACGTCGGATGCGGGCGCGGGCGTGGGCTACACGGGTTTGCGCATACGCGGCACCGATGCTACGCGCATCAACGTAACCATCAACGGCATACCCTACAACGATGCCGAAAGCCAGGGGACATTTTGGGTCAATATGCCCGACTTTGCGTCGTCGGTGAGCAGCGTGCAAATTCAGCGTGGCGTGGGGACCAGTACCAACGGCGCGGCGGCGTTTGGCGCAACGGTAAACATCAACACCAACGAATTTAGGAAAAATGCCTACGGCGAAATAGACAATTCTTACGGCTCATTCAATACGTGGCGGCATACCGTAAGGGCTGGCACGGGGCTGCTCCACAATAAGTTTACGCTTGATGCGCGGCTCTCCAAAATTAGTTCTGATGGTTTTATTGACCGCGCCAGTTCCAACCTACGGGCGTTTTACGTGTCGGGAGCGTATTTTGGCAAAAAAAGTTCGGTGCGGTTCAACCTCTTTTCGGGTAAAGAAATTACGTATCAAGCCTGGGAAGGCGCGCCCGAAGCTCGCTTGCGGGGCAACCGCGAGGGTATGCTGGCCTACATAGACCGCAATGGCCTCAACGACCGCGACGCAAAAAACCTGCTCAACGCCGACAACCGTACTTATAATCTATATCTATATGATAATCAAGTAGATAACTACCAGCAAGACCAGTACCAACTCATTACGTCGCACACATTGAGTCAAAAATGGACGCTCAACGTAAACGGTTTTTTGGTACGCGGGCGCGGTTTTTTTGAGCAATTTAGGGACAACGACCGCCTCAGCCGTTACAAATTGCCCAGCGTAACGATTGGCAACACCACCATCAGCCGCAGCGACTTGGTGCGGCAGCGTTGGCTCGACAATCATTTTTATGGCAGTACATTTTCGTTGGATTTTGATAATTTCAAACGCCTCAAAGCCAACCTCGGTGGTGGCCTCAATCGCTACGATGGCGACCATTTTGGCGAAGTAATCTGGGCGCGTTTTGCCAACGCCAACCTGCGCCACCGTTATTATTTTAACACAGGCCAAAAGACTGATTTTAATTTGTATGGTAAGGTTTTTTACCAACTCACGCCCAAACTAAACGTTTTTGGTGATGCCCAAATTCGTACGGTTGGCTACGCCATCAACGGCGATGACAACCAACAGCGCACCCAACAACACAACCTAAACTACTCGTTTTTTAACCCCAAAACGGGTCTTACCTATCAGTTTTCAGACAATGCCACCGCTTATGCGTCGTTTAGCGTAGCCCACCGCGAACCCAACCGCGACGATTTTACGGAATCAACGCGCCAAATTCAGCCCCAACCCGAAATCCTGCGCGACTGGGAAGTGGGCTACCGTTTTCAGCGGGGTCGTTGGGCGGCATCAATCGGCGGCTATTTGATGGATTATAAAAATCAACTCATCTTGACGGGACAACTCAACGACACGGGCGGCCCCATGCGCGTCAATGTGCCGAGTAGTTACCGTGCGGGTGTAGAGTTGGAGGCGGGCGTGCAGTTTTCTCAAAAATGGAAGTGGAACGCCAACGCCACGTTGAGCCAAAACAAAGTTCAGAATTTTACGGAATACGTCATTAATTACGACGACAAAAACGGCGGCTACCAAACCATCAACCACGGCAATACCGACATCGCGTTTTCGCCCAATGTGATTGTGGGGAGTCAGCTTTTGTACAGTCCCGTCAAAAATCTGGAATTGGCGCTTTTGACCAAGTATGTAGGCCAGCAGTTTTTGGATAACACCAGCAACGAAAACCGTCGCTTAAACGCTTATTTTACCAACGACATTAGGGTCATTTTTTCGCCCGCCGTAAAATGGGCGAAGGGACTGAACGTGAGTTTATTGGCCAACAACGTGCTGAATCATTTGTACGAATCGAACGGCTACACGTACAGCTACGTAGCGGGCGGGCAAACCATCACCGAAAACTTTTATTATCCCCAAGCAGGGCGTAATTTTCTGGTAAGTGTGGGGTTCAAATTTTGATTTTTCGTCAAAATGGGGCAACTTAGCCGCTTCCAATCTAAACCCGCTCACAACCCCATGAAATCTTCCGTTCGTGTACAATTGATGCTGATGATGTTCCTCCAATTTTCGGTGTGGGGCGCGTGGTACGGCCAAATGAGCGTCTATCTGGGCAAACAACTCAACGCCACTGGCGACCAAATTGGCAATGCGTACTTGGCTTTTTCGATTGCCATGATTATCTCGCCTTTTATTGGTGCCGTAGCCGACCGCTATTTTGCCGCTCAAAAAGTGCTGGGCGTACTCAATTTGGTGGGGGCAGTCATTCTTTTTGTGCTTACCCAAATCACCGATGCGGGCACATTTTTTGGGGGTATTTTGGCTTATTGCTTGTGTTTTGCGCCCTGCATTGCCCTCACCAGTTCTATTGCGATGCGCCAAATGACTGCCCCCGAAAAAGACTTTCCTAGCATCAGAGTGATGGGAACGGTGGCTTGGATTGCCATTACCAACTTGGTAGGCTTCTGGAAAGTAGGCGACCAAGTAACGATTTTTCAGATGTCAATGGTGATGTCGGCGGTGTTGGGTGTGTTGGCTTTTACGTTGCCCAATACACCGCCCCGCGCCACGGGTGCTATGAAAATTGGACAGATTATTGGTTCCGATGCTTTTGTGTTGTTCAAAGACCGTTCGTTTGTTATTTTCTTCATTGCTTCTGTGGCTATTTGCATTCCGTTATCGTTCTATTACGCCTTTGCCAACCCTTCTCTGCGGGCATCGGGCATGGATTTTGTCGAAAATAAGATGTCGCTGGGGCAAGTGTCGGAGGCAGTATTTATGTTGCTTATTCCACTGGCATTCAGCAGATTGGGCGTTAAATGGATGCTCGCTGTGGGTTTAATTGCTTGGATTGTGCGGTTTTTGTGTTTTGGCTACGGCAACGCTTCGAGCGAGTGGATTTTGTACGCCGCCATTTTGCTGCACGGCGTTTGTTTTGACTTTTTCTTCGTAACAGGCCAAATTTATACCGATACCAAAGCGGGCGATAAAATCAAATCTCAGGCACAAGGACTCATCACGTTGGCTACCTATGGCCTAGGTATGGGCATTGGCTCGTGGTTGGGAGGGCAAGTGTTAGCGGCCAATACCAATGCCGAAAAAATAACCGATTGGCTCAGTGTTTGGATGGTTCCTGCGGGTATCGCAGGCGGTGTCTTGATTTTGTTTTTGTTGTTTTTTAGCGAGCGAGCGGCCAAAACGGCTTGATTTGAATTGGATATCACCACAAAAGAACACAAAAAATGCTTTGTGTTCTTTTGTGCTTTTCGGGGTTGTCTGTGTATTGATGCGACAGCTACCATTGGTTGGGTCAGGCCATGATATTGGCCGTTTATCAAAAAAACTTTGTAAAAGAGCCACTTATTGGCCTCTTTTGAGTTTCATGCCTATTTCAAGACTCCCAATGGACCATTTTTACCAAAAACTTTTCGATTATGTTGCCGAAATATTGGTAATGCCCGAACATGATAAACAGCTTTGCCGACAGTTGTTTAAGCCTATTTTTGTACCCAAAGACACAGTCATCGAAAAGGCAGGTACTGTACATCAATATCATATTTTTATCGTTTCGGGTTTTATGCGCAATTTTCATACCGATAACGACGGCCATGAAATTATCAATGATTTGAATGAGGGTTCACGGTTTTTTACTTCCTATTATCATTTCATGAATCGGCAGATTTCCCATGAAAACATTCAAGCTATTACCGATTGTGAGCTGTTGCGTATCAGCCGCAACGATGTAGATGTGGCTGCCAATGAAGGGATTACGCAAAAAGATTATACCGTACAAATCTTAAATAAACGCCTCGAAGCCAACAAACAACGCGCTTTTGATATGGCCAATCTCAGTGCCGAAGAACGCTATCATAAGTTTGCCAAAGAAAACCCCAATATCATGCAAAATGTACCGCTTGGTTTTATTGCCAGTTATTTGGGTATTACACAGCGGCATTTGAGTCGGTTGCGACGGATAAATTAACAGAAATGGAAATCATTGAAACCTTCGTCAACCATCAGAAAATAGCCGAATTAAGGTCGGAGAAAGTTTTTTTTACGACAGTCGAAGAAGCCAAACAATTGATGGTGGACCTTTATTATCAAGGTTTTGATGAAATTGTGTTGCACGAAAAAAACATCATTCATCTATTCTTTGATTTGAAAACAGGTATGGCAGGAGAAATCCTACAAACCTTCTCCAATTTCAAAATGAAACTCACCATTGTAGGCGATTTTGAAAAATATGAGAGTCAGTCGCTACGCGCATTTATATCAGAAAGCAACAAAGGAGGCTTAATCAATTTTAAGTAGTTGAGTAAAATTAGACGGTTCGCCGCTGCGATTATATTATTTTTGATTTGTAATAAGGGGTAATTTGGTAGTAATAAATTGATAAACATCGGACCGCACGGGCGGCCCCGCGCCGATGCGGACAATTACAACGAATTACTATAATTACAAATAATTCCGAGTAAGTACTTAGTTAAACAATAAGGTGCTATTTTTTGTGAGTATAAAAGTATCTTCAAAAACAGGCGGTTGTCATTTGTGTCCACAAACTTTTCCCTTCAAATACAAATAAAACCATTCATCCTGATTGGACATTTGTCCAAAGCTTTTAAGTAGCCATAACGATAATTTTGACCAAAAATCAATCTCCTTTATCTTTATGGAAACCAATCTTCTCTCCTCCGAAAAAGCTGTAAATCAGCCCTCTTACAGCCCCAAAATCTTAGATTTGACAGCAAAACTTTGGTTTACCCTCGCCACAGTTGGGCAGTGGATTTTTGGTTATTACATCGTTGCGTTTTATCATATCTCTACCTTTTCGGGCGATTTTGAAAAATGGAACAAGGTACTGCCCAAAGGCTACGTAGCGGGCGATTGGCAAGGCAATCTTATGACGGGTATTCATGTGGTTTTGGCGGCTGTGGTTGTGATTGGTGGACCTTTACAAATCATGCCTTTTGTCAGAAATCGCTTTCCAATGTTTCATCGGATATTGGGTAGAGTCTATGTTTTTACGGCCATGTTAATAAGTATTGTAGGCTTGGCAATGGTCTGGACCCGAGGCACAGTAGGCGATATGACTCAGCACGTCAATATCAGCATTCAATCGATTTATATCGTTGCTTTTGCTGTTTTAACTATCAAATTTGCCAGAGAAAAACAATTTATAAAGCATAGAATGTGGGCTTTACGCCTCTTTATGGTCGCCAATGGGGTTTGGTTTTTTAGGGTTGGGTTGATGGCCTGGTTGGTCATTCATCAAGCACCTGTCGGCTTCAACCCTGAGACTTTTTCAGGACCATTTCTTTCTGTGTTATCTACTGTTGTTTATTCAGTTCCAATTTCTTTGATTTTGTTGGAAATGTATTTTTATGCCCAAAAGAAGCAAAATCAAACGTTTAGTTATGCCACGTCAGCCGTTATTTTTGTATTTACACTTGTGATGGCACTTGGTATTTTTGGCGCAACGATGGGCATGTGGCTGCCAAGAATTTAAGCGAGATTGCGGTAGTTGTCGCATTCGTAAAAATATAATGATGATTTGAAAACAAAAAAGCCCCGAATGCACTTTGGCAAGCCGATGCCCTGGCAACCGCAACACTTGTACAATAGAGTGGGGGTTGGATAAAAGAAACGGGCGTTTCTTCGTTGAAAGTCCTAAATACCCGTATTTTTTGTAGTTTTGTTGCCAATAAAATTACTCTCAATACCATGAATCTTTTCAACGTTTACCCCATCAACGACATTGAACCCGTGCGGGCGCAGGGTGTTTGGCTGTGGGACAACCACGGGCAGCAATACCTTGATTTGTACGGTGGTCATGCCGTTATTTCGGTGGGGCATTGCCACCCACATTACGTTCAAAAACTCACGCAGCAGCTTCAAAAGCTCAATTTTTATTCCAATTCGGTGCGTATTCCGTTGCAAGATGAGCTGGCGCAACAATTAGGCGAACTGTCGGGTTATCCCGATTGGGCTTTGTTTTTGTGCAATTCGGGCGCAGAAGCCAACGAAAATGCCCTAAAATTGGCTTCGTTTCACAATGGGCGGCGCAAAGTGGTGGCTTTTACGAAGGCGTTTCATGGGCGCACGGCGGGGGCAGTAGCCGTTACCGACAACCCCAGCATTGTAGCACCCGTCAATGCCAAAGACCACGTTACATTTTTGCCTTTCAACGACGTGGCGGCCGTGGAACAGCACATTACCGACGACGTATGCGCCGTTATTGTGGAGGGTATTCAGGGCGTTGGCGGCATTCAAGTGGCCTCGGAGGCGTTTTTACGCGCCATCAGACGCAAATGCGACCAAACAGGAGCGGTCTTTATTCTGGACAGCGTTCAGTGCGGTTACGGGCGTTCGGGGCAGTTTTTTTCGCACCAACATTACGCCGACTTGCACCCCGATTTGCTAACCACCGCCAAAGGCATGGGCAACGGCTTTCCGATTGGTGGCGTGCTGATTTCGCCCCAATTTACGGCCAAACACGGTATGTTAGGCACTACTTTTGGGGGCAATCACCTGGCTTGTGCCGCCGCAATAGCAGTATTGGAAATTATGAAACAAGAAAACTTAATTGAAAATGCAGCGCAAGTGGGCAACTATTTGCTCCAAAATATAGCCGAAATGGGCGGCTACCGCGAACTGCGCGGGCGCGGCCTGATGATTGGAATTGAGTACGATTTTGCGGTTGACAACTTGCGCAATAAACTGCTTTTTGAACACAAAATATTTACGGGCGTAGCGGGCAAAAATACCATTCGGTTGCTGCCGTCGTTGGCACTTACCACCGCCGAAGCCGACATTTTCTTGGAGGCATTGGCCAAAGAAGTACAAGTGCTGGCCTAAAATTCAACCATTTCTCCCCGCCTTTTGGGTAGTTTAGAACATGAAACAACTGATACAAAGTTTTAAGACAGGACAAACTATTTTAGAAGAAATCCCCGCGCCGCAAGTCAAAAGCGGCGCGGTTTTGATTCGTACGCGCCGCAGTTTGGTGTCGCTTGGCACGGAGCGAATGTTGGTTGAATTTGGCAAAGCAAACCTCATTGAAAAAGCCCGACAGCAGCCCGAAAAAGTAAAAATGGTGCTCGACAAAATAAAGTCGGACGGCTTGATGCCCACTTTGGAGGCTGTTTTTAGCAAACTCGAACAACCGCTGCCGCTGGGTTATTGCAACGTGGGCGAAGTGATAGGCGTGGGCGCGGGCGTAACCGACTTGCAGCTCGGCGACCGCGTGGCTTCCAATGGTCCGCATGCCGAGGTGGTTTGCGTGCCGCGCAATTTGGTAGTTAAAATACCCGACGAAGTAACCGACGACGAAGCCGTTTTTACCGTGATTGGGGCCATTGGCTTGCAGGGTGTTCGGTTGCTCAATCCTACGCTGGGCGAAACCGTGGTGGTGGTTGGGCTGGGGTTAATTGGCTTGCTCACCGCCGAGTTGCTGCGACTCAACGGCTGCCGCGTGGTGGGTTTTGATTTTGACGAAAATAAACTCGAAATAGCCCGTCAAAAAGGTATTTTGGTGGCCAATCCTGGTCAAGGTACCGACCCCGTTAAGTTTGTAGAAGACCTAACGGGCGGCATCGGAGCCGACGGGGTGGTGATTACGGCCTCCACCAAAACCGACGAAATTATCTCGCAAGCGGCCCGAATGTCGCGCAAGCGGGGGCGCATTGTGCTGGTGGGTGTGGTAGGGCTTGATTTGAGTCGGTCGGAGTTTTACGAAAAAGAACTGAGTTTTCAAGTATCTTGCTCGTACGGGCCAGGCCGCTACGACGACAACTACGAGCAAAAAGGATTTGACTATCCGCTGCCTTTTGTGCGCTGGACAGAAAACCGAAATTTTCAGACCATTTTGCAGCTCATTGCCTCCAAGTTGTTGCACGTGCAGCCGCTCATTACGGAGGTAGTGCCGCTCGAAAATTACCAACAAATTTACGGCAACATTGGCAACTCGCGGGCAGTGGCTTCTATTTTGGCTTATCCCGAAAACGCCGTTCACCAGCATACGGTGCGCTACAAAGAGGTGTCTTTTGCCCAAACCAAGGGCGTAATAGGCATCATCGGCGCGGGCAATTTTACCAAAATGACCATGCTGCCCGCCATGAAAGGAACGGCCATCAAATACATTGCAAGTGCCAATGGATTGTCGGGGACGGCCTTGGCCCAAAAGCACGGTATTGCGCTCAGTACCACCGACTACCACGCCATTTTGAACGACTCCGAAGTGGATTTGGTGCTGATTACGACGCGCCACAATCAGCACGCCCGCCTTACCGTTGAGGCACTCAAAGCGGGCAAACACGTGTTTGTAGAAAAACCGTTGGCTATTTACGAAGATGAGTTGAAAGAGGTGATTGCGGCGGTGGTTGAGAATAAACGGAGCGTTACGGTGGGGTTCAATCGGCGGTTTTCGCCCCATGCCAAAAAAATGAAAGCCCTGCTCGGTGCTGCTCCCATGAACGTAGTGGCAACCATGAACGCGGGCTTTATTGCGGCCAACTCGTGGGTGCACGACCGCGCCGTGGGTGGAGGACGTATTTTGGGCGAAGCCTGCCACTTTATTGACCTCATTACGTTTTTGACGGGTAGCCGCGTAACAGCGGTTTGCATGAACGCCATGGGCCAAAATCCCAGCGAAACCACCGACAGCGGCACTATTTTGTTGCGCTACGAAAACGGCTCGACGGGCGTAATTAACTATTTTTCAAACGGACACAAAGCCTATTCAAAAGAGCGCGTGGAGGTTTATTCGCAAGAAAGAATCCTGATTTTAGACAATTTTAGAACCCTGACGGGCCATGGTTTTAAAGGATTCTCAAAAATGAATATCCAGCAAGACAAAGGCCACAAAGCCCAGTTTCAGCAACTGTTGGAAAACATTCGGGCAGACGGGCCGCCGCTCATTGCCTTCGACGAAATTGTGAATACGACCCAAGCCACCCTCGCCGCCATCGAAAGTTTGAAGCAGGGCAATTGGGTGCAGTTGTAAAAAAAGGAATACTTTTGTTGTGCTAACGAATAACGAAGCACAACGACATCAGCGCGGGCATCTAAAAATCGCCACGCCACAAGATGCTTCCTTCGTCAGCATTGTAAGTTTGCAATAAACGAATAATATTTGGTGTCTCTGGTCATACCTACGTCAGATTGGTCATCAAGACCGCTTGTC
>REAB01000219.1 GCA_004293645.1 Cytophagia bacterium
CTAATTTTTCCGACTACATGTTTAGTGGGCAATATGCTTGTGGACTAATTTCTCAAAAACTGTCAACTACTTTGGAAGCAATATGAAAGATGCCATTTTTTCATAACCAATCTAAACTGTAACTTTATTTTTACGGAATAAAGATTATGCATACCATATTGAAAATAAGCTAATTGTGAGATAAAATATATTCCGTAATACGGATACGTGAAAACCATTAAAAATCAATCCCTACAACGATTTTAGCCCAAATTATATTCCGTAAGAAAAAAGTTACAGATTATAAAGTTCGGAGAAATAATTCAGCATTCCAAAGAATTGTTGTAGCTATTTAGCACCCGCGTACTTCGTGTTGTGTTTTATTGAAGTACAACGTAGCTTTGTGCTTCAAAATACCTTGCTTTGAAACTACACACGGCCTAAGTCCCAGTTTTTTATTGGCCAAACGTTATTTGACAATAAAGCCGAGCATGGGCATTTTTTTTACTCAAAAACGAAAAGTTTATTTGCAAATGGCCTTGACCAACGTCTATCAACGCGACGCTATTTCTAACCAAAATTTTGGATACTTGAACGTAGAAATGGGTATTCAGTTATTTTGACGTAATTGCCCCTAAATACCAAATTAGCGTCGCTTTTTTGTGAAATTAAAACACCAAACGTTAGAAAACGAGGCACTTTTTTGTTATTTTTACCCTTTCAATTGATTGCCAATACTACTTTTACATGCCTGAAATTAACGAAAACCTGAACCAAGATTCAAAGCTCCATGCGCAGTTGGCGGTGGACGATATGTACGAAAACTGGTTCTTAGAATACGCCTCCTACGTTATTCTCGAACGCGCCATTCCTGCCATCGAAGACGGCCTCAAACCCGTGCAGCGGCGTATTTTGCACGCCCTCAAAGAAATGGACGACGGGCGTTTCAATAAAGTGGCCAACGTAATAGGTCAAACCATGCAATACCACCCCCACGGCGACGCTTCTATCAACGAGGCGATGGTGAACATGGGGCAAAAAAACTTGCTCTTTGACCTGCAAGGCAACTGGGGCGACATCAACACGGGCGACAGCGCGGCCGCTGCCCGCTACATCGAAGTGCGGCTCTCGAAGTTTGGCGGCGAGGTGGTATTCAACGAAGACACCACCGAATGGCAACTCAGCTACGACGGGCGCAAGCGCGAACCCGTAACGCTGCCCGTTAAGTTTCCGTTGCTGTTGGCTACGGGCGTGGAGGGTATTGCGGTGGGGCTTTCTACCAAAATTATGCCGCACAATTTTGTGGAACTCCTCGAAGCGTCTATTGCGCTGCTCAAAGGCCAAACCACCACGCTCTATCCTGATTTTCAGGCGGGTGGCTCGGTGGACGTGGCCAACTACAACGACGGGCATCGTGGTGGAAAAATTAGAATACGAGCCAAAATTGAAGAAGCCGACAAAAAAACGCTTCTCATCAAAGAAATACCCTACGGCACCACCACCACGTCGGTCAAAGAATCGATTATCAAAGCCAACGACGAAGGTAAAATCAAGATTCGGAAAGTAGAAGATTTGACCTCTCAGAACGTCGAGATTGTGGTGCATTTGGCGGCAGGCGTATCGCCCGACATTACGGTAGATGCGCTTTATGCTTTTACGGAATGTGAGGTGAGTATTTCGCCCAATGCCTGCGTCATTATTGACGACAGGCCGCATTTTACCAATGTGTCAGAAATATTGCGCATTTGCAACGACCAAACGGTGCATTTGCTCAAACGCGAACTGGAAATAAGGCGGTTTGAACTCAAAGAAAAGCTGTTTTACAGTTCGTTAGAAAAAATATTTATTGAGAACCGCATCTACCGCGACATCGAAGAGTGTGAGTCGTTTGAAGCAGTTATCAAAACCATTGACGCGGGTTTAACGCCCTTTAAACCAATGTTTTACCGCGAAATAACCGAAGAAGACATTGTAAAATTGACCGAAATTCGCATCAAGCGCATTTCCAAATTTGACGCTTTTAAGGCCGACGAAGCCATGCGCAAGCTCGAAGAAGAACTCACCGAAGTAGAAGATAACTTGGTAAATTTGACGCGCTACGCCATTGCTTACTACAAAGAATTGCTCAAAAAATACGGCAAAGGCCGCGAGCGGCGCACCGAAATACGCTCGTTTAATACCATTGCGGCAACGGTGGTGGCGGCAGCCAATCAAAAACTGTACGTAAACCTCGAAGAAGGGTTTGTGGGCTACGGCCTCAAAAAAGATGAATACGTCATGGATTGCTCCGACATTGACGACATCATTGCGTTTCGCCGCGACGGCAAGTACAAAATAGTGCGCGTGGGCGAGAAAGTATTCGTAGGAAAAGACATTATTCACGTGGCCGTGTTCAAGAAAAACGACGAGCGCAAGGTCTATAATGCCATTTATTTGGACGGCAAGTCGGGCGTGAGCTACGTTAAACGCTTTCAGGTGTCGGGCGTAACGCGCGACAAAGAATATGACATTACGCTCGGAACTCCCAAGTCGAAAGTGCTCTACATGACCGCCAACGACAATGGCGAAGCCGAAACAATAACCGTAAACCTAAACGCCTCTACCACCGCCCGCATCAAAATATTTGACTTTGAATTTGCCAAATTGGCCATCAAAAACCGCTCGGCCATGGGCAACGTGCTCACCAAGTTTACGATTCGTAAAATTGCCTTCAAATCGGCGGGGGCATCTACGCTGGGTGGCGTAGATTTGTGGTACGACACGGTGCTTGGCCGCCTCAACCGCGACGAACGCGGCAAGTATTTGGGCAATTTTGACAACGGCGACAGCATATTGGTGCTCTACAAAGATGGCACTTACGAACTCACCAACTTTGACCTCACCAACCGCTACGAACCCAAAGATTTGTTGTACATTGGCAAGTACAGTGCGGCGCAGGTGCTGTCGGTGGTGTATTACGAAAACGTACAGAAAAATTATTTTGTAAAACGATTTAAAATAGAAACTACAACCTTAGACAAGAAATTTTCGTACGTTGGAGAGTCCAAAGGCACCAAATTGGTTTTTGTATCAACCGACCCGCGCCCCCGCATGGAAATAATATTGGATAAAGGCAAAAACACCACCGAAAAGGAAATTGTAGTGCTTGACGAGCTGGTGGACGTGCGCGGCTGGAAAGCATTGGGCAACAAAGCTTCTAACGGTAAAGTAAAGGAAATCAGGCAGTTAGAATCTTTGCCCGCCCAAGAATTGCCCCAAGCCATTGAACCCGAACAGCTCGAAATACCTGCATCTACTGACACAACTGATGAAAAAATAGTGCTCGAAACAAATGATAACACCGACGATGCCGAAAAAGGGCAGTTGGGACTATTCTAAGAAACCATGAAGAACACCTTGCTTGCGGGCATTGCTCCCTTCAAACCCAAATCACCCGTTTTGTTGCTCAAAAATAGCATCAAAGCAGGGCTTTGGGCGTTGTTTGGGACGGTGGTGCTGGTGTTACTCTGCAACTGGTGGATAGAATACAGCACCCGCGACAAGGTCTATTTTGACATTCAAAAAATACCTTCTAACAACGTAGGATTGGTGCTGGGAACGAGCAAATACGTGGCCAAAGGCAAAGAAAACTTGTTTTTTAAGTACCGAATGGAAGCCTCGGCTCGGCTTTTTGAAGAAGGCAAAGTGCGGTACTTGATTTTGAGCGGCAACAAAGAAGGCGAAACCTACGACGAACCCCGCGCCATGCAAAAAGCACTCGTCAAACTGGGCGTACCAATCGAAGCCATGCTCTTAGACACGGCAGGCTACCGCACCTACGACTCCGTGTTGCGCTGCAAAGAAGTGTATCGGCAAAACAAAGTAACCGTTATTTCACAAAATTTTCACAACGCCCGGGCCTTGTATTTGTGCCAACACAAAGGCGTGCAGGCGGTGGGATTTGCCGCCCAAGACGTGCCAGACGGCTACTCCATCAAAACCATTGTGCGCGAATACCTGGCCCGCCCCAAAGCCATGCTCGACCTCTATCTTTTAAAAAATCGTCATTAACTTTGCCAAAAAGCGCATTTCTGCTTGTTTCAAATGACTTCTACAAAGTTGCATTTACTACTTGAATGCAAGAAATAAATTACAACCAGCAGCCACGATTATTCACTCAAAATAATCTTGCTCAATTTTGCCCACGTAGCCCAACGGCGAAGCAGACTCCCAATAGACCTGAATGTGTTGGCCTACGTTGGGGTACATTTTGAGGCTTGACAACGACCCAATGGGTTTCCAAACTACTTCTAAGGCCGTGGTTTCTTGGGGGTTAAGCCGTGGAAGGCCGCTGATAATTTCTACCAAAAAAATGCAGTGTAGTACGTCTTCTTTGAGGTGTGGCAAAAGGGTTTCGCCATAAAAAGCCGCTGCTTTCAACTCTATTTCAACTCCCAACTCTTCGCGCAGTTCGCGTTCTAAGGTAGTGATGAGGGTTTCACCACGGTCGGGGTTACCGCCTGGCAGGGCAAATACGTCGCTGTCGCCGTAGCGATAGCGCAACAATAAAACGTGTTTTTTTTCAACAATGAGAGCCGCAGGACGAACGCGCATGAACAGATTGGTTTGGTGACGGCCAAATATGCAATTTCTTTAGATTGAAGAGGTAGTTCTTAGAGATATTTTTTTGGGGAAACATTGGAACATTTTTATTCTCGCAAAAAAGCAGCTATCTCGCGGTTGTAAGCATCGGGTTCTTCGACGGAAGCCGTGTGGCCACCACCTTCTATTATCACCAACCTGCTATCTTTGATGAGTGCGTGAATACGCTCCGACTTAGCGGGAACGGTGGCTGTGTCTTGGCTTCCAACCAAAATAAGAGTAGGGCAAACAATTTGACAAATCTCGTCGGCTACTCCATGCCGTTCAATTACCCCGTTTACGGCTTTGGTAATACCCTGAGGTCGGTTCTTTTTAAGTTGACTTACCCAAAATTTACGTTCTTCGGCGCGTTTAGGGTCTTTCAAAAACTTTTGTCCAAACATAATTTTCAGTACAGGGTTCACCACGGGAGCTACGCCAAACCATTTTACGATTGTGTTCAAGAAACGGTACTTGGGCTGGTTTTCCTTGGGTTCGGGCTCGGCGGTGGTTTCCATCAAAATGAGCTTTTTTATCAAGTCTGGTCGACGAGCAGCCAACCTCATTCCTACAAAACCTCCCATTGACAGTCCACCAAAAATAACTGGTTCGCCCACTAATTTTTCAATCAGTGCCACTGCATCTTTGTAGAGCGTGTCCATGTCGTAGCCAGTATCCGTTATTTCGGTTTGGCCTTGTCCTCGGTGGTCGTAGGTAATTACGCGGTAGGTATCTTTGAGGTGAGCCACCTGTTTATGAAACATCATACCGCTCCACAACAGTCCGTGCGCCAGCACAATGGTCTCGGGGCCGTTGCCGTGTTGTTCGTAATAATAATTAACATTGTTGAGGCTAACAAAAGGCATAAAAGTAGAGGTTTGGTGGTGTACTCGTGGTAAGTAAAGTATATCAAATTTTTCATAATTTCACAAAATATTTATATTCATTTGACATTTTTCGTAAATACCGCGTTTGCTCCCTTTACTTGCGCCCATTTTTCTTCAAAACCGCTTCTATTTTTTCGAGGTTTTCACCCGTTATAGCACCAATAAGGTCAAGAGCAATGCCGTAGTCGAAGGCGTTCAGAATTATCTTTTCAATGCCTTCGGCTCGACCTTTTTCGATACCTTCGGCACGGCCTCGCTCCATGCCTTCTTGAATGAGTTCGTCGTAAATACTCATAGCTTTGTCTGAAAAAAGTGATGGCAAAATGTTTAAAGATTCTTCAAGCGTTCGTTTTTTTGCAATATCTGCCTCACTTTTTCGATACTCTCTCCCGTTATGGTTCGGATAAATTCAATGCTAACACCGTTGTCGAAGGCGTTCAGAATTGTCTTTTCAATGCCTTCGGCTCGACCTTTTTCGATACCTTCGGCACGGCCTCGGTCCATGCCTTCTTGAATGAGTTCGTCGTAAATGCTCATAGCTTTGTCTGAAAAAAGTGGTGGTAAAATCTTTAAAGATTCTATTTGCGTTCGTTTTTTTGCAATATCTGCCTCACTTTTTCGATACTCTCTCCCGTTATGATTCGGATAAATTCAATGCTAACACCGTTGTCGAAGGCGTTCAGAATTGTCTTTTCAATGTTTTTTTCAATGCCTTCTTCAATGCCTTTTTCAATACCTTTTTCAATGCCTTTTTCAATGCCTTTTTCAATACCTTCGGCTCGACCTTTCTCAATGCCCTCGGCTCGACCTTTCTCAATGCCTTCGGCTCGACCTTTTTCGATACCTTCGGCACGGCCTCGCTCCATGCCTTCTTGAATGAGTTCGTCGTAAATGCTCATAGCTTTGTCTGAAAATAGTGGTGGTAAAATCTTTAAAGATTCTTCGAGCCGCAGTCTGTTGAGCCGCCCATTCTGAATCAAGTAAACAAAGATAAATTCGGTTGGGTTCAAATCCAAATACGGGTTGAGGCTCTCCAAAATATTGCTGATGCTGTTGTTGAGTTTCTCGGGGTCGAAGTAGTGGTGTTGAAGCAACAAAGCCGCCCGCAACAGGCCGTGTTTGAGGCCCATAATTTGCGCTTGGCTCAGGTCGTTGAGATTAACAAAACTCGTTTTGTAGCTCGGCACATAGGGCTGAAACGGCAACGGTAAATGCTCAAAATGCTGACTTACAGACTTAAACTGCCATTTGTCTTGGCCGTGGTAGTACAAAACGGGCAGTATCAGTTCGAGTCCTTGTTTATTTTTGAGCTGAGTTTGGTAGCCAAGTGCCATGTATTCGAGCATCTGAAAAGCCACGTTGGGGTCAGGGTAGCTTTTGTGTTCGAGTAGCAAGCATACTTTGATGGCCTCGTGGTGGTGGGTGGCAATGCGCCAAACCATGTCGGAGTAGGAGGCTTGGAGTTGTTTAGAAAGGTAGGAGGTGTTCAAATAAGTCATGGTCTTGAAATCAAGGATTTCAACGACTGATTGGGGCAAGTATTCTCGCAAAAAAGCCTCCGCTACGTCGCGGTTGGAGAGCAGTTCTTTGATAAACTTGTCATGAATATTGGTAGGTGGTTTAGGCATATTTGGTTTTGGATGTCAAACAACAAGATGCGTGCCAGAAAGTAGGTCTTTATAATAGAACACTGTTTTCATACGCACATGAAAACGCAAAAAACCAACACAACCTACTGAGGCTGTGCTGGTTATACATGAATTTAAAGCAAAAGAATATTGGTCAAGTGGTCGGTTAATAGTCGCCACCTGCGCCGCCGCCGCCGAAGCTGCCGCCGCCAAAGCCACCAAAATCGCTACCGCCGCCGCCGCCACTGCTGCCACCCCAACTCCCCGACGAACTGCCCCAGCCCGAATAAGTAGCATACGGAAAAAACATACCTCCGCCACTCGAACGATTGCCTCCGCCGCCACCTCGGTTGTTGCGCGAACGGATAATGACAAAAATGACAAACATAATGATGAAGAAGATGATTAATTCAATCGGAAATTCACCTTCCCCATCGGAAGCATCAGATTTGTACTCCCCTTTGGCGTACCTGATTATCTCGTCGGTGCCTTTGTCTAAGCCCCGATAATACATCTGATTTTTGAATTCGGGCGTAATAACGGTACTGATAATACGCTTGGCAATGGCATCGGGCACTGCCCCTTCGAGGCCGTAGCCAGTGGCAATAAAAATTTTGCGGTCGTCGGTAGCCCAAAGTAAGACCAAGCCATTATTTTTTCCTTTCTGACCTACTCCCCAGCGGCGGCCTAACTCAAAAGCGTAGTCTCCAGCGGGGTAATCGCCCGTGGTTTTTACAACTGCTATCACGATTTGGGTAGAAGTAGAATCATTGTAAACCCGCAACTTTTGTTCCAGTTGCGCTTGTTCGGTGGGGTTGAGCATACCCACAAAATCGTTTACCAAACGCGGCGGCGACATGGGCTCGGGAATATTTTGCGCGGCGGCAACCCACGAAAAAAGCAACAAGTACAAAGCAAAAAAATGGCGCATCATCATCTTTCGATAAAAACTCTCCTCTCCTGTTTTAGAAGAGGAAGGGGTGAGGTTGGGGAGGCGGGGGTAAAATTTTGGAATTTAACCAAAAGAAATGTCGTCTGGGAGTTCGTTTTTGTCGTTGTTTTGGCGCGGAAAAAACGCTTTGAGCTGCTCGCCCGCCAGCATGATTCCTTTGCTAAGGCCCGCGCTAAACTGCTCATTTACAAAGCTTTGCTTCAAAATATCGCGCACATCATTCCAAAAAACACTGGGTACGCGGTCGTTGATGCCTTTGTCGCCCAAAACGGCAAATTTACGGTCGGTAACGGCTACGTAAAACAGCACGCCATTTTGTAAGTCGGTGCGGTGCATATTGAGCTGCGCAAAAACCTCCTGCGCACGGGTCAGTGCATCTTGGTAGGGGCAATGATGCTCCACGTGTACGCGCACCTCACCCGACGTATTGAGTTCTGCCGTCTTAATGGCCTCAATAATCAGTTTTTGTTCTGTTTCGGTAAAAAGTAGGTGTTCCATTTGGAGTGGAAAGGTTAAAGTGAAAAGGTCAAAGAAGAAGTGTTAGGGTAATGAGCCTGGTAAATTATTAAGCGCAGCTTCACGCTTTGATTCTTTACACTTTCACCTTTAACCTTTCACCTTTCACCTTTTTTAGAATTTCACCGTTGGAGCAGTTTGGGCAGCTTGCGATGCTTCAAAGAAGCCTTTGGCGGCAAAGCCAAATATACCCGCAAACAAATTGGCTGGAAACGTCCGTACCGATGTGTTGTATTCTTTCACGGTGGTGTTGAAGTCGTTGCGGGCTACGGTAATGCGGTTTTCGGTACCTTCCAATTGCGCCTGCAATTCCAAAAAGTTTTGGTTGGCTTTCAATTGTGGGTATTGTTCTACCGACACCAACAAGCGCGACAGCGAGCCGCTGAGCTGGTCTTGCGCCGCTTGAAACTTTTGCATGTTTTCGGGCGTGAGTTGGTCGGCGGTGAGGTTGATACCCGTCGCCTTAGAGCGAGCTTCTATTACGGCGGTGAGCGTACCTTTTTCAAAGTTGGCCGCGCCTTGTACGGTATTTACCAGATTAGGAATTAAATCTGAACGGCGTTGGTACTGGGTTTGTACTTTGGCCCAAGCATCTTGGACAGTTACATCTTTGCCCACAAGGCCATTGTAGGTGCTACAACCATAAAAGCCAAACAAAAGGGCAATGCCGACAACGATAAGCAGGGATTTTGACATGATAATTTTTTAGTGTTTTGATTAACGGTTGCAAATTTGCTCAAAGCTACTTGTTTCTACAAAAAAATCTACACAAGTGGCTACTTCTTGTTTATCTTTTCTTGTTTTTAAGGGTTTAGCGGCACTGCCTCTCCCCTATTGAACCATTAGTATATAAACCCATGTTCTAACTTTTAACTTCAAAAAGCGTATTTTTTAAATAAACTCTATTTACTTTGTTATTAATATCGTTTTTCTCAACGAAAAATTTATCAAAAACTCAACCCTAAAAGACTCATGATTTCTAAAAAAGCAAAGTACGCGCTCAAGGCGCTCAAAGTTCTAACCGAAGAGCGCGGCAAAGGTCCCATCTTAATTTCGCACATTGCCACGCGCGAGGCCATTCCGAAAAAGTTTTTGGAAGCCATCTTGTTAGAACTACGCAACCACGGCATTTTACAGAGCCAAAAAGGCAAAGGCGGCGGCTATATGTTAAGAATTGAACCCAGTAGAGTCAATTTTGCGCAAGTCATTCGGGTTATTGACGGCCCCATTGCTCCCACGCCCTGTGTTTCGCTCAATTTTTATGTAAAATGCGACGACTGTCCCGACGAAGATACCTGCTTACTGCGCCCAGTTATGGAGCGTGTGCGCGACGCGAACTTGGGTGTTTACGAAAATACAACACTTGAAGTTTTTGTACCGACAACCAATTAAGCATATTGTTTTTCATCTTTGTAGCAGCATGAACTGGTACCACCTCTCTAACGAATCACAGATCTCCTTCTTTGTTGGTTTATAAAGACCGCGTGGCGGCTAATATTCAACAAATGATTGACTTGGCGGGTATTCGTGCATATAAAAACCTAAAAAATAAGTTAGTGTAAATTATAGACTGGTAATATAGGAGATTTATTAATTTTGAGGAAATATATTAACCCTCAATAAAATGGCACAGATAGAAATA
>REAB01000220.1 GCA_004293645.1 Cytophagia bacterium
AATATGAAAATATGACTGCTCAATTAGAATTATTCTCGGATGATTTTCAGCTTTTATGCAGTTGGTTGAAGAAAATTAAATTTTTATAAGAAAGCCGTGATGGCCCAATATTCTGCCGAAACTAATGGCGGGCGTTACCAACATTCCGCCGCAAAAAGCGTTGCCAGTGGTTGCGCCCGCGCCCAGTATTTCGCCAGCGGCGTAAAGGTTTGGAATGGGTTTGTTTTGATTATCAAGCACTTGTAACTGCTCGTTTACAGCCAAACCACCAAACGTAATCAGTGAGGTAGCGTAGGTTAAGATGGCGTAAAAAGGGCCAGATTCAACGGCATGGCTGAGGTCGGCGCGGCCATACTCGGCATCTACTTTGTTTTGGCAAAACTGATTGAACTGCCCCACTGTGGCTTCCAAAGTAGCGGCGGGCAAACCCGTTTTGGTGGCCAATTCGGCCACTGAGTTGGCTACCCAAGCGCATTTTTCTTGCTCGGCTTCTTGCTTTATTTTTTCAACAGACCACTTCGGCACTACGGTCATGGGGGGCGTATTGAGGGCTTTTTCGTCAAAAACTACCCAAAAACGCTTCTGGGGCTGCTCGGCCACGGCTCGTTCGCGGTAGTCAGGGTCGGGGTTTGACTCGTCCATAAAACGCTGACCCAACTCATTGACGTAAATTTCGCGGGCGGGTCGGTAGCTGGTGGTAAATACCATTGCCCAAGCCGTCCAGAAGTCGGCGTTACCGCTATTTGGTTGCGTTTCTACGCCGCCCAAACTCGAAATATGCGTGTTGGCGTTCCAAAATTTAGCTCCTATTTGCTCGGCAATGGCAATGCCCTCGCCCGTAGAAGTAGCAGCGGCGGTGCTAACCAAGCGCGGGTGATTGGGGTGTTTTTTGGCAAAAAAATCGGGATTGCTGCCGTAACCGCCAGTAGTGAGAATGGTAAATGGTGAACGGTAAATGGTAAATGGTGTCTTTTCTCTTTCCCCTTTAACCTTTTCCCTTTCCACCCTTACCCCAACTACCTCGCCACTTTCTACTATCAATTCTTTCAGCTCCGTGTGGAGCAACAGGGTGATGTTTCCACTGGCCACCAACTGGTCCCAGAGTGGTTTAATGGCCTTAAAAATAGAGTCTCCCGCGTCTTTACCGTATTGAGTGCGAGCCATTGTATATGGCACGTGGCCATATACAATGCGCGGCGACTCGGGCGCAAACTCAAAGCCCAGACCATCGAGCCAATCAATGGTTTTGGGGGCTTCGTCGGTGGCCAATTTAACAATGTATGGCACAGCGGTATTTTTAGAAATTTGCATTATTTCTTGGTAATGGTCTTGGGGGGTGTCGCCAAAAACCCCTTTTGCGGCTTGGTGGCGCGTGCCGCCCGCGCTCATGTGGCCGCCCGTGTAGTGCAGCGTGCCGCCTACGCGCTCGGCTTTTTCTACTACCAACACTTTTGCGCCTTTTTGGGCGGCAGCGATGGCGCAGGGCATTCCAGCGGTGCCAACTCCCACCACAATCAAGTCGAAATCAAGCTCTTGTACTGTATTTTCCATTCTGTTTTTTGAATCAAAAGTAAGGGTTGCACCCAAGCCACCCAATTTTTTAAGAAACACACGGCGAGGAAGCATTTTGGCGGGGCCGCCCGCGCGGTTTAAAGTTTTTGGTTTGTAGTTTGTGCTGGGTTCGCGTGGTTTGAGCGAGGCTCGCAGTGGTGGGCCGTACCCGCGCGGTTTAAGGTTTGTGCGTGATATTTGTAATTTGATATTGCCCACTTTTCACTTTCAACTTTTCACTTTCAACTTTTCGCTCATCACTTCTTGGCATAATTCTATCAAAACGCCATTGGTGCCTTTGGGGTGCAAAAAACAGACCAGTTTGTTGTCAGCGCCTTGTTTTGGGGTTTCGTTCAATAGCGTAAACCCCTCATTTTTAAGTCTTTCCATTTCAGCTACAATGTTGTTTACTTCAAAAGCAATGTGGTGAATTCCTTCGCCTTTTTTTTCGATAAACTTGGCAATGGGGCTGTCGGGATTGGTGGCCTCCAAGAGTTCAATTTTGGTTTGATTAATTTTAAAAAATGAGGTGTTTACGCCTTCTTTTTCTACCAGCTCGTGCTTGTAAGGCGGCACATTAAAAAGAGCAGAAAACAATGAATCGGAGTCTAAAATGCTTTTTACGGCAATACCGATGTGTTCAACGTTGGTGAGCATATCCTTTTTTTATACTATTTTTGTGGCACAAATATTCTGTAAAAATAAATAAACCATTTGATGAATTTGACAAAGAAGTCAATTAATCGTATAATAGTGGTTGTTGAACGGCGTTAATGATGGTAGGAATTATAATGGGCAGCCTTTCAGATTTGAAAGTAATGCAAGAAGCCGCCGATATTTTAAAAGAATTCGGGGTTTTGTACGAAATAGACGTGGTGTCGGCGCATCGTACGCCCGAAAAAATGGTAGAATACGCCAAAACGGCCCAACAGCGCGGTTTGAAAGTCATCATTGCAGGAGCAGGTGGCGCGGCGCATTTGCCAGGTATGGTGGCCTCGCTTACTACGTTGCCCGTTGTGGGTGTACCCGTAAAAAGCAGTAACTCCATTGATGGCTGGGACTCGGTGTTGTCTATTTTGCAAATGCCCGCTGGCGTACCCGTAGCTACGGTAGCACTCAACGGCGCACGCAACGCAGGTATTTTGGCCGCGCAAATTGTAGGAACTTTTGACGAAGCAGTAGCCCAAAAGTTGCTCAGTTATAAAGAATTGTTGAAAGAAAAAGTGGAAGAAATGAGCGGAGAAGTGAAGAGAGGTTAAAGGGAAAAGGTGAAAGTGCAAAAAAACGAATTAAGTTTACACTGCACCACACCGCACGAGCGACTCCAACCCTAAAACCATACCGCACGGACGGCCCCGACCTTAAAACTATACACCAAAAATCAAATTGAAAAATGTCAGAAACTGAAAAAAGAAACCGTCGTCCAGAAGAATCGTCTAAGTTGCCTTATATTTCGTTGGGAGTACTGGTGTTGTTGATTTCGGGCTTGCTGTATGCTGGCTATGAGTATTTGATAGATGATGCCGCCGACGTAAACGAACTGCTCAACACCCCGCTTGATTCTTCGGGACGTGAGTTGCAGCCCATTCCAGGCAGCGACGAAATGCCCGCGCTTACCACTGCCCCAGCCACCACAGGCGGGGGCAATGAGCAAGTAACCGACCAAGTTGCTGACGCTGCCTCAACGGCAGACCAAGTGGCAACGCCTACCCCCAGACCCAGAATTGACGAGGCTACCGACGAGAAACCAGCGGCCAAAAAGCCAGAAACGAAGAAGCCAGAACCAACCAAAAAGCCAGAACCAGTAGCCACTGACCCAGGCGGCGTTGAAATAACGCATACCGTGCAAGCAGGCGAAACTTTTTATGGCATTGCCAATCGCTACAACCTCAACAAAAGCACCTTAAAGGGCATTAATCCTCAAATTGGCGACGAATCGAAGGACGTGAAGTCGGGGGTTACCAAGATAAAAATCAAGGTACAAGCCGTGCATACAGTTGGCCCAGGCGATATTTTGCGGGTAGTGGCGGCCAAATACGGCATTACGGTAGCGCAGTTGATGGCGGCCAACAAAAAAACCAAAAATAGCTCAGAACGCGGCGAAAAATTGATTATTCCGTTTCCAGAAAAAAAGTAGGGGAAATTGGGAGGGCAACGGTGAATGGTATAAGGTGTATGTCGCACTTGCCTTCGAATATCACCTAAACTACTGCCCCAATGACCCGATGCCGTTGCCTGTGTCTTCACAGGCAACTCACGTTTTAATTTTAGAGCTTTATATTTTGAGTAATAATTTGCCGAAATTTTCGCCCGTGTAGAGTTTGAGGAGCGTGGATGCAAAGTTTTCCAAGCCTTCGTAAACATCTTCTTGCACTTTCATTTGCCCTGTTTGTAGCCAATGGCCAATGGCGTTGATACCCTCGGCATAGCGTTCTACAAAATCGAAGACAATAACTCCCGTAATATAGCCCCGCGCCGTAACAATTTTCATGTAGTTTTTGGGGCCGCGCGGGTCGGTTGAGTTGTATTGTGAAATAGACCCGCACAGCACCACCCGCGCCCCCAATGCCAAATGCGCAAGGGCATCGTCGAGGATATCGCCGCCCACGTTGTCGTAAAACACATTGACTTTATCGGGACAAGTGCGCTGAATACCCGCCAGTACGTTTTCGTTTTTGTAATCAATGGCGGCATCAAAACCCATCTGCTCGGTCAAAAATTGGCATTTGGCGGCCCCGCCCGCAATACCCACTACGCGGCAGCCGTGGAGTTTGGCAATTTGGCCCACCGTAGTACCCACCACGCCTGCTGCACCCGAAACCAGCACCGTTTCGCCCGCTTTGGGCTGGCCTTTTTCCAACAGTCCGAAGTAGGCCGTCATGCCAGGCATACCCAAAACGCCCAAGTGCCAAGAGAGCGGTCCTTTGCTCAAATCGGCTTTTACCAAGCCCTGCCCGTTGTGAATGGCGTATTGCTGCGCGCCCAAAAGCCCCCAGACGTACTCGCCAACTTGATAGTCGGGGTGATTAGACTCCACGATTTCGCCCGCTGAAAATGCCCGTACTACTTCACCAATCTGCACGCCTTTAATATAAGTAGTGCCAGGGTTGAGCCAACCCCTGATGGCGGGGTCGAGAGAAATGTATTTGATGGCTACCAAAATGTGGCCATGAGGTGGCTGTGCGGGCAATTGGGTAGTTTGGAGCGTCATATCGCTCGCTTTGACCATGCCTTGCGGGTGAGAAACAAGAATGATTTGGGTATTTGAAAGCATACAAAATGGTGGTTTGAGAGGCCAAAGATAGCTTTTTTGCGGATTTTTAAGTTTGTCCCAGAAAGCCGAATGATAAAAATCAGTAAAAAAAAGAAGTTTTAAAAATTTTTTGTACGTCTGTGTTGCTTAATTTTGCACCACACAACAAAACGAATTCCTCACAATGGTACAAACAGACCAAAAACACCTTATTGAAGTAGCAGGTAGTTTCCAGAACGGCGAAATTACGACCGAACTTAGTTTTGACGAATTGCGGAAGCTGGTTCTCGATGATATAAAAATAACAATTGTAAAAAACGCCGTCCCTGCCGAGTTGGCGGCCAAACTCCGCGATGCCGTTTGGGCATGGAATCAAAAAACACCGCTTTCAGAAGCTGATGATTTTGTGAGCAATAAGCACCGTCATCGTTGTTTGGTGTCTAAGTTGCAGCAAAGCCCGTACCTTTTTCACGACCACACTTTCGATAATTTCGGAGAACTCGACGAAGAGTTTCGGAGCATTATGCTGAGTGTATATGAACCGCTGCGCAAATTTTGGAACAATTTAACGCAGCACAACATTGAATTTGCCCAGCATCCAGTGCCGAGTGGAACGCCTTATTTTCACCCGCAAATTACGCATTATCCCGTGGGAGGCTCGTTTTTTGGCCGTCATTGGCATGATTTAGCCCCTCAGTACGTGGGCATTATCTTGTCGTTGTCTAAATATGGCGTGGACTACAGCAGCGGTAGCAATACCAACTTTGAAATTGACGGCGAGATAGTGCGCACCGAAGGCCACCACGACATTGGCGACATGACGCTCTTCCGCTACGATGTGCCACACTGGATTAGCCACTCGGACGCTGCCGAAAAATTTGATTGGTACAACAAACGCGGGCGTTGGGTAGCCATTTTGCCCATCTACGACCCCTGGGCCGTACCTACCGAACACATGGCGAAAGGCCCTCAGCCAGCTAAATAATAGATTTACAAACACACAATTCTGACTCATTTAATAAAAGAAAGTCAGAATTGTGTGTTTTAAAACCACCCCAAAACTTAATTATTTTGCCATGACCATCGATAAAGAGTTTTACAAAGAACAAGGATATGTGCTGCTGCGCAATTACTTAAATAAGGATTTGATTACCCAAATCTATACCGAAACGCGTCAAGTTTTTGCCGAGCAGATCAAGCGGGTACTTCAAAGAACGGTTGATATTGACGATAAAAAGGCTTTTGAACAAGCCATGTACGCGTTTTTTGCGAAAGATTTACAGTGCTTTATGAATTGCGGTAAGCAAGTGAATCACCTGTTATCGTTGCACCGGTTTGGTACTGATGAGGCATTCACAAAAGTAGCTTCTGCACTGGGTTTAGATTTTCCTGTTATCAGCAATCGTCCTACTTTGCTGTTCAATAGCCCTCATTTAGCTACTCGCAAAGACTATTGGAAACTGGAAGCACACCAAGATTGGCGGCCTTCGCAGGGGTCTTTGGACAGTATTACGGCTTGGTTTCCGCTCATAGATTGCGATACCCAATTGGGCGCGTTGCAAGTAATGCCCAAAAGCCAGTATTTTGGGTTACTCAAAACGGTGGAGTATGGTTACTATGGCGAAATAAACGAGCGCGAACTAAAAGATGAAGACTTTGTGCAACTCGAATTTGAACTCGGCGATGTCTTGTTTTTTAACGCACTGTTGGTGCATCGGTCGGGTTTAAATAGCACCGATGATGTGCGCTGGTCGGTGCAGTATCGCTACAACAACATCAACGAGCCCACATTTATTGACCGTGGTTTTCCTAGTCCGTTCAATTATAAGCCAGACGGAAGTGTGCTGGTGCCAGGGTTTCCAAACCAAGCCGATATGTTCACGGCGTTGAACAAGTAACCGAACTTTGCTTTTAAACTTGCAGATGTGCTAAAAAACAAAATCTTTGCCTCCTCTAATTGGCCATTTTGGATTGGAATCGCGCTTTTTGTCAAAGGGATTCACTTTTTTCCAAATATTCTGTCGCCTCATTACACCGAAGTGCTGGGTACTTGGGCTACTTTTGGGGGCGATGCCATCAGTTATTTGGCCCCCATCGAAAACCTCATTGAAAACGGTTCTTACTTTCCCGACGACCGAATGCCTGGCTACGGGGCTGTTTTTCTTTTTTTTTGGCTTTTCTTTGGCAAAATAGGGGCCATCAATTGCGTGGTGGTGGTGCAATACCTGCTCGATGCCACCACTGTTTATGTGTTGGCACGCACCGCGCTCCAATTGTTCAAAAGCCAGTTTATGTTTTATGGGGTGTATGTAGTGGCATTATTTAGTTTCCATTCTTCGACTTATAATATCCAATTTCTTACCGAAAGTTTTAGCGTCTCGGCTAACATTTTGCTTCTTTTTTTCTTGGTACTGTACCAAGAAAAAAAGAAGCAAAAATATTTGGTCATCGCAGGTTTATGCTGGACTTGGCTCGTGTTTTTACGACCCGTTTATTTGCCCATCGGTGCGTTGGTCATTGGTATCTGGAGTGTGCAATGGTTACTCAAAAAACACTCATTTTCAAAATTAGTTAAAATATCTCTGCTGTTTTTGTTGCCTTTTTTGGTCGTAGATGGCGTTTGGATTGTGCGCAATTACCCCATTCATAAGCGCATTGTGCCATTGGCTCCCGTCTTTTGGTATGCCTCCTCCTACGAAAGTGGCATGGTTGATTTGTTGGCTTTTGTTCGCTCGTACGGAGGTGGTTTTGTGGCACCAGCGTCGCAGTTAAACTGGTTTGGTATTTCAACTATTAGAATGCAAGACGGGATTTATTTGGCAGGCCCGCCCGATACCACCATTGTTTTTCCCAATGATATTTATACGTCCAAATTTTCGATGGATAGTTTGCTGCAACTACGTACCGATTTGAGCATTGCTTGGGGAGCCAATACCGACAGCGTTACAAAAAGCCGCTATCGGGCTATTTTGAGGCAAAAATTCTCGACTTATACGGAGTCTATTCGAACAGAAAACCCTTTTTTGTACTACATAAAAGCACCCTTAAAACACTTTATTCTTTTCTTTGACTACGAAAGTACTTGGTATTCGGGTGGTTTGTTTGAAGTGTCCAAAGACGCGCCTCAGTCTTCGGGGCGGCGGGTTTATTACCTCAAATATGCCGCCAAACAGCTCTGTGCGGTGCTTTATTACGCCATTCTTACTTTTGGAGCGGTAGGTTTGGTACTTATTTTATTGCGAAAATCGTGGCAAGCCGACTATTTTATGGCATTTGCCGCTTTGTATTCTATCATTCTTTTTCCGTTTGTGCTCAGAATGCCCGAAACACGTTATTTTTTGCCCGCCTATCCTTTTATGATAGTGTGCAGCGTGTTTGCGGTTTGGCAGATGAGGGCAAAATTTATCAAAAATCAGGAAGTAAACGCTTAACATGAAAGTATCCGTTTGCATTGTTACGTACAACCAAGCACCGTTTATTGGGCAAGCCATCGAAAGTGCGCTTCACCAACAAACCAATTTCGATTTTGAGATTTTGGTAGGCGACGACTGCTCCACCGACGGCACGCAAGACATCATCAGAAGCTACCAAGCGCGTTATCCCGATAAAGTTTTCCCTGTTTTGCAAACCAAAAATTTGGGGCAAAACGGACTTTTTAATACCAACGAAACTTACGCCCGCGCCCGAGGGAAATACATTGCGGCTTTTGACGGCGACGATTATTGGACTGATTTTCACAAACTTCAAAAACAAGTTGATTTTTTGGACGCAAATCCCGATTTTTCAACTTGTTTTCACAATGCGCTCATTACCTACGAAGATGGGTCGCCCGCGCATTTGCTCAACGCCCCCGACCAAAAAAAGGAATATACCACCGAAGACTTGATTGGCGAAGATGAGATTTGGTTTATGGCTACGTCGAGCGTTATGTTTTGGAATGTTATTAAAGAATACCCAGCTTGGTTTTTGAAGTCAGTGAGTGGTGATATCCCGCGCTATGTTTTGTTTTCAATGCACGGCAAAATTGGCTACCTGCCCGACTTGATGTCGGTGTATCGAAAAAATAAAAACGGGACGAGTTTTACCGACAAGGAGCAAGATGCCAAATTTCTTTGGAATAGAATCCAGCTTTACCAAGGCATCAACAAAGAGCTGGGCTACCGATACAACACCGTGCTGCGCAAAAATATAGCGCGGTATTTTTACAAAATGCTTGATGCGGAGCAGTACCGCGATACGTACTGGGCGCGGGCGTGGGTGGCTACCAAATACCTGCAATACGCCAAGCCAAACCGTGAAAAATGGGCAGAAGTGTGCCGAGATTATATTGTGCCACCCGTATTGTTGAAAATTTACAGCTTTGCGGCCATTTCTATTTACCGTTTGAAAGAAAAAATGTAGCAGTATTTTTATTTTTCGTTAATTTTGAACCACAAATCCAAGCAAATTAAAATATGAACTTCTTCAAGAAAGTATCTTATACAACAGCCGAAGAAACCATCGAAAACGTTCGGGCGGCAGTTTTGAGCAATAAATTGGTGCATTTGGCCGATTTTCGGGAAGAAATGCCGGTGCAAGAGTTTTATTCTAAACTCTCGGAGACCATTGGGCGTATTCAAGCCGCCGACGAAGACTTGGCAACGGGTAAACTGACGGGCAACCGCTGGATTGATATTACGTACAACCCCGAAATTCCAGATAGGTACCGTTCCAGTAAAACGGGCCAACCGCTGCACACCGACGACTCGTACATTGAACTCTACGGCGAAGTAGCGGTCAATTTTTTCTTCTGTGACTCGCGCGCCAAGTTTGGTGGTGCTACCACATTTTTTGATTTGCCAGATTTGGTAGCGTGTTTGCAGCTTGACGGCGAAGACGAACTCATGGCCGAATTGATGCAAACGGAGGTGGTATTCTCGAAAGGCGGGGCGCGTAAAGTGCGCAAAATACTCGACCAAGACAGCGAAGGATATTTGGCCAACTGGAACTACTTCTGCATTGACCGCCAAGAAAACTCGGCAGCAGTGCTTGATTTGTGCGAGCGGTTTCACCAGTTTTTAGAAACCCGCATTGTAGCATCGGGCATTACGACGGCTTGCCAATTAGAAAAAGGCGAGGCTGTATTTTTCCACGACGACCGCGTTATTCACGGGCGCAATGCTTTTTTTGCCGAATATCCAGGCCAACGAAGCCTCATCAAAGGCAAGGTTATTTTGGAACCCGCAGTGGTTTAGTTAGAGAAGCACTATTTTTTTAAGAGAAACTTTTGTCATGCTGACGAAGGAAGCATCTGAAACATGTTCTGTGTTAAATTACAAACAAAATACAAAATATTATTTGGGATGTATATAATTATTATCAAAAATGGTGTTACTACTAACGACAGCAAAAA
>REAB01000066.1 GCA_004293645.1 Cytophagia bacterium
ATGACCCAAATGATGGGAAATTGGTGGTGCTTTGCTTTGGTAATGTTAGACGTGTTTTTTGAATTTTTTAAATCAAAATATTTACTTTTCCAAGCATCCCGACTTTCTTTCACTTCCCTTACTTGTTTCCGTAAATATCTATTTTCTTTTTTTACATCAGATATTATCTTTTTGAAAATAATATCTGTATCTTTACTTTGCCTATTAGGCATTGTTTCGCTGTTTTTTGCTTGTTTCATACCACAAAAATACGGCGAAACTTTTTGTTATTGTTTGTACAGGCTAAGTTAGGGTATTGTCTTGATTTTGTAGCATAAACTCTCTAACTGACTCCTAGTCGTGGGTTTTAACAGTTTTGAAATGGATGGGTAAGATTCTTGTTTTAAACATCAACGGGTTCACGTAATGAACTACGAAGTGTTCTTTGATTTTTTTTGCCTCTATTGGTAAATCTTGCAATTCATCGTTGTAGGCAATGATTCCGTCTTCTAACGTATAGGCAATGTACTTGCGTTTATAGTAACGCAGTCGCTGCTTGTTGTTGTTTATCCAATTATGTGAGCTGTTGTTTATCATTATTAGGTGTAGTTCTTATTTTCAAACCACAAAAACATCTTTGACCATAAACTGTAAATCGGGTATGGCTGGGCTTGCCGAGCAAATATCATCACCTGACAGGATTCTTACTTCTTTAGCGGACAAGTATAAGTGAATTGTTTGTTTTTTAGGGTTTAAGTACCAAACTACTTGCACTCCTGCATCAAAATAATCTTGTATTTTAGTTTCTACGTCATCAAAACTCTCAGAGTTAGAGAGTAACTCAACCACAAACGAAGGGACAACTTTGGTATTCTTAGCTGCTTGCTTAATTTGCTGGGCTGTGAAAAATGCCAAATCGGGAATACGCTTGCGGTATTCGTCAATGTAAACATCGGTTTCGGGCAGTAACTCTCCACCTTGCTGGTAAGCAGCGTTTTGGCCAAAAAGTCGGGTTAAAAACTTTACAATAAAAAGCTCGTTCTGTTTCATAGGTTGCTTTTTAATGGCTTGCCCATTTATGAACTCATAGTTATAATCGGTTTTCTTTTTGGAAAGCCATTGTTCAAACTCGGCTACGTTGGCCAACGTTTTTTTTGTTTTTATGTGGGGAAGCTCGCTCATAACCAATTCATTTACCTCATACAAATATAGACGTTTCGCTACGCAAAAACCATTTTTTCAATCAACAATATCAAACTATGAATCCCTTTATGTGAATCTCTTAGATGCGGTCGGCGTAGCCAAAGTGGGGTACTCTGATTTCAACATCGGCCATGCCAGCCTATGCTATCGTTTTCTTAAAAATATCTCTTACTTCAAACTTAAAATCGGGAATAAGCGGATCTGCCGAGCAAATATCAGTACTTTTCAAATATTCAATATCTTTTATGGAACGATGGCAATAAATAGTTTCGTTATCAAAGATATCAAATATTGCTTCTCGACCTATGATAACGTCCGATACTTCGTCTGCGCCCTAGTCTATCAACATTTCTACGGTCTGATGCTGAGCGGCACCTGCAATCGTTACTTCATAGTTTGGTGTCCATTCGTGTTTTTTTGAGGTTTTGAATCGGATAGGTAGAAAATTATTATAAATGATGGCTGCTTCAGAGATGTCATAAATGGTTTTGCCCCCCCCCTTCAATCACTTCAAACTCAGCTGGGCAACATTTGGGTGGGCTGGATTTACTACCAGTTTTTGTTCTCTGGGCAATATTACTACGTCCATTTCTTCCATTGGTATTGCGCCAAGCAACATCTCAGAATCACCAGGCAACACCATGGCGTTGCAGGAGGCATCTCGGTTCTCAAAACGTATGTCTATTGGGCCAACTATATCTAATTCTACCACAGAGCCATCCGCAATTTGTGCTGCTCTCTTACTTTTAGTTTTTAATCCCAATTGGGCTTTAACTGTTTCGTTGATAGCCATCATGTATGCACCACTATCTACCATAGCTATGACAGTTTGAGTCCGTATTTCTTCTTTTTTCATGTAACCTCTCTCAACCATTTCTATGTCACTAGTGTTGGTTAGGGTTATTTCAGCGTGTACGAGTCCCATTCAATGATTGATTTTATTAGTTATCACCTCTCTCTTCTTAAACACTATCATCTCGTCGGCTTGTTTAAACGCTACATCAAAGGTATCAAATATTACTTCTCGACCTATGATAATGTCCGATACTTCGTCTGCGCCCGAATCTATCAACATTTCTACGGTCTGATGCTGAGCGGCACCTGCAATCGTTACTTCATAGTTTGGTGTCCATTCGTGTTTTTTTGAGGTTTTGAATCGAATGGGCAGAAAACGTACCGGTTTAGCAAACCAAGTGGGGTGCACGAAAACGATGGTATAATTTGTTATTTTTTTGTCTTTAATACTTTGTACCAATGCGCTGCCAGTTGGGGCACTTGCCAACACTTCGTTGGCATTATGGGCCACCCATTGGCCTTTGTATGGTGCCAACAGTTCGCGGTTGTTGTTTACCCAATTGTGTATGCTATCGTTAATGATACGCTTGCTCATTTTACTTTAATAATTACTTACTTTACCTGTTCATAACACCTACTCAACACATGATGAATGACGGTGTAAAGCTCGGCCAACTCAAATACACTAAACGATTTGGGGTGTCTGAGTAATTTGTTTTGATGCAATTGCCCAAACTCCCATTGTTCGCCGTTACTCACGATGCCGTACAAAACATAATTTTGCTCTGTTTGATTGAGTTTTTGCATAGCCAAAAGCTGGGCAGCACATTGTGTCCATCCTTCGTCAAAATTGTCTTTCTTTGCTTCTATGGTTGCCAACAAGGGTGTACCAAGTATTCTCCCAAACTCCGATTTTTTGGCAATGATATAATCTGGTATGCCGCTGAGGGTTTCGTCGGCATCAATCCCTGTATGACTCCACAGCTGCAACCTGTCCTTAAATTCTTTCCATGCCTCTTGTAAAATTGGATAAATAATGCTTTCGCAAATGGCCGCTTCAGAAACGTCATAAATGGTTTCGGTCAAGTTGAATTGAATCTGTTCGTTCAATAATTTTGGCAACAAAACTTCGGCACGCGCTTCTGGTATAATGGGCCGCAAGTCATAGAACAGCTCATATTTTTTTACTATTTCGGTTAAATTTTTGAAAGAGGTAAAAGCCATGACAAGTTACTGTTGTGCTAAAATAGCATGGATAGCCGAATATAGCCTATCAGTATCTAAAATATCTATAAAGGCGATGTTTTTGGTAAATACAGAATCTTGCAAGTAAGCAAACTCCCACTTTTCACCGTTACTTACTATACCATGTACTTTGGTATTGGTACTTTCATTTGCTTTCTGCGACGCTACCATTTCGGCAGCACACTGGCCCCAGCCTTCTTCAAAATTGTCTTTTTTTGCTTCAATCATTACCAAAACGGGTATTCCAACTGCGGCATTGTCATAATCTGTTCTTTTGGCCAATATATAATCGGGGGTACCTGAAAGGGTGGCATTTACTACAAAAGTCGTATGACTCCACAACAAATAATCTTTTAAAAAATGACTCTTCCAAACTTCTTTCAATACTGGATAAATCAGCTGCTCGCCAATGGCTATTTCCGAAACACGGTACAAACCTTGCTCAAAGGCAAATTTTATTTCTTCTTTCAGCCATTCTGTGGCTGGTACGAAGGGTATATCTATTAAGAAATATTCATTGGTTACTTTCAAATGATATTCTTTGACAACCATTCCCAAATTTTTATAGTCGGTGTAAGCCATTCTACTACTTTTTTGTTGGTTCGAGACTCATTCTATCCGAGACATTTTTTTGCAATAGAAATAGATTATCAAACCGCAAAAATATCTTTAACCATCAACTCAAAATCGGGAACAGCTGGAGCAGCCGAACAAGTGTCATGTCCTGACAGCACTCTCATCTCGCTGGCCGACAAATACAAATGAATATTTTGTTTTTTTGGATTCAAATACCAAACTACTTGTACGCCTGCTCGAAAATAGTCGTTGATTTTCTCTTCTACAAAGTCATAACCTTCCGAATCTGACAGCAATTCTATTACAAATGTTGGTACTACTCTTATCCCACTACGCGCTTGCTTAATTTGCTGGGCTGTAAAAAATGCCAAATCGGGAATGCGTTTGCGGTATTCGTCAATGTAAACGTCTATTTCTGGTACAAGTCGGCCTTTATTTGCAAATAATTCGGTCGTCATAAGCATATCCATCAGAAATGTTACGATAAAAAGCTCGTTCTGTTTCATAGGTTGCTTTTTGATGGCTTGCCCGTTTATGAACTCATAGTTGTAATCGGTTTTCTTTTTGGAAAGCCACTGCTCAAACTCAGCCACATTAGCCAGCGTTTTTTTTGTTTTTATGTGGGGAAGCTCGCTCATGAACTTGTTATAAGTAGGTGAACATATTTAATCGACATTTTTGATTTATGTAAAATTCTGATAATCAGTGTGTCGAGTTGCTGTGGACAGACGACTATTGACTGTGGACTACTTAAGTTAGGATAGCTGGGGCTGAATAAACAATTCATCAACTGCAATCTGGTAGTCGGCCAATACTGGACTTGCCGAACAAACGTCGTTGTTGATACAGACTTCCATTTGTTTCAACGATTTATAAACGTGCACTTGTTTAATGCTGGGCATTACAAGCCATACTACGCCTACTCCTGCTTCAAAATATTCCTGCACCTTGGCTGCCAGTTGAATCTGATTATCGTTGGGGGAAACGATTTCTATGATAAAGGCTGGTATTTGGTTGTGTCCTTGTGCTGCTCTTATTATTTGTTCATTGGTATAGTAGGCCAAATCGGGGCGACGCAGTTGGTTGGGTGAAGTAAGGACATCGCCTTCGGGAACTAATTCATCACCTTTTTTATATGCAAATGTGTGAGTAAACAACCTTTGTAAGGTTTTCAATATCAAAAACTCTAATTGCTTCATGTTATAGGTTTTTTCTACTTTTCCTTTGTTCCACTCGTATTTGTAACGGTCTTCTGGTTTCCATTTCAAGAAACCCTTTAAAGTAGTAAAACGTGGTTGGGGTGCGACTCTCATCTTTTGGAATTACGCTAATTTTATTGCAAATATAAACAAATCAAGTCTTTATGACAAGGTGTTCAATCAATAATATCAAACTATGAATCACTTTAATGTGGATTTCTTGGATGCGGTCGGCGTAGCCAAAATGCGGTACTCTGATTTCAACGTCGGCCATACCAGCCAGTTTACCACCGTCTTTTCCCGTCAATAACACCACTTTCAGGCCTTTTTTTCGGGCGGCTTCCACGGCGTTGATGATATTTTTAGAATTGCCGCTGGTACTAATTCCCAGCAACACGTCGCCTGTTTGGCCAAGTCCTTCTACAAAACGCGAAAAAACGAAATCAAAACCAAAGTCGTTGCTAACACAACTCAAATGACTGGGGTCTGAAATGGCAAGAGCAGCCAGAGCAGGCCGATTTTCGCGGTAGCGTCCCGACAACTCTTCGGCAAAGTGCATGGCATCGCAGTGCGAGCCGCCGTTGCCGCAGGCTATTATCTTTTTGTTACTTTTTATTGCTTCGGCCATTATTTCCGCCGCTTTTACAATATTGGTTGTGTTTTGCGGCTGCCCTAAAAACAAATCCAACACCTGACGCGCTTCGCTCAACTCTGCCGCAACCAACGCTTCTAAACTAATTTGTGTGTGCTGCTCCATGTTATTACCCAATTAGCTTTTTCCAATTTTGTTTTACAAAGGCGAAAACCAACGCTACTACAATCCCCAAGAAAGTACAAATGGCAATGATGGTCAAGCGTTTAGGTTCAATTTTCTTAAGCGGTATGCGGGCGGGTTCCAAAATTTTGAACACAGGGGTTTCTTCTTCCACCCGTATTTTGGCTTGCTCATGCTGTTTAGAAAGGTCGTTATAGACCGATTGCGCCAGCAGGAAGTCGGCTTGGAGGCGTTGCTCCTCTATTTTGGCCGTATTTTGCGCCAAGAAGCGGTTTCGGTCGCGGTAAGAGGCCAAATTAACTTCCGAACTTTGGTAGCGCCGTTTGGCTTCGGCTACTTGGTCGCCCAAAAATTTTACTTGTTTGCGGGCTTTGTCGGTGCGGTAGGTAGTTACGTATTGTTTGAGGTAGTCAATAGAAAGATTGGCTACGGCGGCGGCTACTACGGGGTCAGGCATTTTTGTGGTAACGCTTATTACCCCCGTTTTACGGTCGAAACTCGCTGCGATACGCTTAGATATATCTTTTACTAAATTTTCTTTTGCTTTGGTAATCTCAACGGCTTTGCTGAGTTTTTGGGGGTCGAGTGGTGGTTTTATTTCTGTTTCTTGGTCAAACCAGCCCCGGTTTTTCTCTTCAAAGTAAGCTTCAACGGTCAGCGTTTTTTGTAGCTCAGACACATAAACGGGCTGTTGGAGCAAATGAAGCGTAAAAGGAAGACTTTGTAAAATATTGGGATATAAGTCGGGACGAATGGCCTCGGTGGAGTTCATTTGCGATAAATCTACGCCCGCCAACCCAGCCAACGCACTTAAACCGCCCAATTTACCCAATGAACTACTGGATTGCAGTTCGGGCAGCAGTTGGGCTTTTGCTTCAAATTCTTTTTGAGCGGTAAAGGCGTAAACCGCACCTACTACCCCACCTATTATTCCCCAAATGGCAGCACGCTTCCAATTTTTTTGAAAAAACGCAAGAATATCTCGAAAATTAATTTCGATTTCGTCAGTTGAATTATTGGTGGTTTCGTTGGTCATTGGTCAAGGGTCATTGGAAGATTCATCATTGGTCAAAAGTCATTGGGGGGGTGGAAGGTTGATTGAACGATTTGGAGCGATATCATACACCATATACCTTACACCATACATCCCACATCTATTCTTACCTCAACAAAGTAGCGATTGCAATGGTAATGGTGCCGAGAAACGACAATATGACTGGACCTGTTAGGTCACTTCTGTTGGTGTTGTCGGGTTTGAATGGCACCGTAATGGTTGCACCTGGGGTTATTTTTGGGTAAATGTTAAAAAACAAAAACTTGCGCGTGCGGTCGGTGTAGCCGTTGGCGTAGGTAACGTAAACGCTGCGCTTGCGGGCACGCTCGCCAAATCCTCCCGCTTGCGAAAGGTATTCTTGAAAACCAGAACCCTTCGCGTAGTTTACCACCGACGGGTTGAGTACTGCCCCCGCAATGCGCACCACTTCCGAACGCTCAGGAATAAACAAACTGTCGCCGTTTTCTATCAATAGATTACCTTCTACTGATGGGTTTTCTAAAATGGCTTGAATATCAACCGCGACGCGCTCACCATTGCGGCGTAGTACCGCCCCTGGCAAGTAGCCACTGCTTTTGATACCGCCTGCTCTTTCGATGAGTTTATTCAGACGGTCGGCGTTATTGACAATGGCATAAGCACCTGGGTAATTTACCTCGCCCGCAATGATGGCACCGCGTTGTGCCTCGTAGCGGGGCGATTTGCGCACGTAAACAATATCGTAGGGTTGGAGCGTAAAAAGAGCATCGTTGGCGTTGAGGCGCAATAGACGGTCTATTTTGAGTGGAATAATTTCTACGTCATATTTTTCATCCACGTTGGCATTGTCTTCTCTTACCCGACGCGCTATTTCGATGCGCGAACCAATGGCACCTTCGGTAAAACCACCCGCTTGGGCAATCAAATCAGAAACGGTCATGTTTTGCTCGTAGCGCACGTCTCCAGCTCGGTTTATTTCACCAACGATGGTTACAAAATAATCTTGGCGCAATTGCTTGTTTGATTTTACGACCACGCTGTCCTGGCGGCGTAATACTACATCGGGGTTTTCGCCAGTTAGTATTTTCTCAATGTCCACGGCCAAAATCTCGGGGTCGAGGTTTTCTTTTTCGCGGTGAATCAGCACCCGTTGTTTAAAAGCGTCTTCGCGCAAGCCGTCGGCTTTTGTAATGAGTTGCTTCAAGGTGGTGAGTTTATCGTCGAGGGCGTATTCGCCAGGTCTAAATACCGCTCCCGAAACCTGTACGCGGTTTTGAAAACGGTCAAGTATTTTACTAACACCATATATATCACCGTTTTGGGGCTTAAAAGTAGCCAACTCAACCTCCGATACGTTTATAAGTTGGCGTTCTTTGTCGGTAACGCGTCGCAGGGTCAAAAAAGAACGATAGGCTTGACCCGTGTAGCTACCCGCTGCCGCAATGATAGATTGTAACATTTCGCCTTCTTTCACCTCATAAATAGCAGGTCGTTTTACTTCACCAGTGAGTGTTACCCGACTCTCATAAAAAGGAATGTGAATCATGTCTTGGTCTTGCAACAACACGTTATCGGCTTGGTCGGCGCGGAGCAAGAAATCGTACAAATCAATGGTACGAATCAATTTGTTGTTGCGTATGACGCGGATTTTGCGGTAAGTTCCGTTTTCATTTGGCCCACCACAAAGGTAAAGTGCGTTGAAGGCCGTGGCCAACGATGACACCGTGTAAGTGCCAGGTCGGGCAGCCTCGCCCGTTATGGTTACTTTAATGCTACGAATATTGCCCAAATTGACCACCGCCGACGAACCGCCGCCACCTAAGCCGCCGTATATTTGGCGCAAGCGAGCCACAATTTTGTCTTTGGCATCTTCTACGCTTAAACCACTCACATATACAGGTGCTAAATCGGGTATTTTGACCGTACCTTCGGGACTCACTTTGAGGCGATAGCTGTTGGAGGAATTACCAAAAATTTCCACAATCAACTCATCATCAGGCCCTAACTGATAGTTTTTTGGGGTTGCAATGCGCAGATTGGGTTCAAAAGAAAGCGAAGGCGTGTTGAACATATTTGCCCCAAAAACAGCAATCGTGTCTTTAAGGACAACCGTTTTTTGTTTCACCGAGAGTGCTTGCCCCATTTGTTGGCGCGGCACCACCACACTATCTATTACTGCGCCGTTGCTGCTTTTACTGCTTTTGGCTTGTACTTTATTGATACGCTGACGCATCAAGGCAATGTCTGACAGCGTAAAACCTTGCGCCAAAGCAGCTTGCTCAATTTGCATCTCTGACATTCCGCTGGCCTGCGCTCTGTTGTAAAAAGCCTCTACCTGCGAGTCGCTCAACTGTTCTACCTTTGACTGGGCATTGACAAATGAAATGTGTAGAAACAAAACAAAAAAAAGGATGCCAAAACGACAAATAGACGTATAACTGGAGGGTTGAATCACGCTTTATTATTGAAAAAATATAACAAAATGACCAAATAATGTCTTGATTTCCTGCTTTCATTCAAGAACAGGCCACAAAAGTAAGAAATATTTTAGGAGTAGGTGAATTGTAAGATAAATTTTAGAATAAAGACAGATAAATTTGCTGTTCCTGTTTTTATTTCCAAACTCGTGTCATTCCAACATATATTCGCCAAAAGTGCCTTTTTACCCAATTAAAATTTGGTGTTTATTCTACACTTTAAAAAAAATTTGGCAGATGCTTGCACAATAAATTAAAAATGATTTGTTTTGACCCACAAATCGTACACAAAGTGCGGTTACTTCACCAAAACCAAGCGAGGACATACAATATCGAAACAGAACTCTACGTTAACTAAATGTACATAAAGAAATGGACAAATACCAAGTTAATGACAGTGAGTTGGTGTCATTGTATATCCAAGGAAACGAGAAAGCATTCGCTAAACTCGTGCAACGCCACAAATCAAAGATTTATACGACCATCTATTTGATTGTAAAAGATCAATATGTGGCAGAAGATTTGATGCAAGATACGTTTGTGAAAGCCGTCGAAACCATCAAGGTAGGCCGCTACAACGACGAAGGCAAGTTTCTTCCGTGGATACTCCGCATTGCTCACAATTTGGCAATTGACTGTTTCCGGCGCGACAAACGCTATCCAGAAGTTGTGTTTGAAGACGGAAGCAATGTGTTTAATACGTTAGACTTTTCGGAAGACTCGGTAGAGTCGCAGCAAATTCGTCAAGAAACGCACGAACACTTACGCGAACTGATTCAACGACTCCCTGAACCTCAACGTCAGGTGCTTATCATGCGGCACTACGAAGACCTGAGTTTCCAAGAAATTGCCGATGCAACGGGAGTGAGCATCAACACGGCTTTGGGAAGAATGCGTTACGCGCTGATCAACTTGCGAAAGCAACTTAGCAACCGCGTACCCGTATATGACACAAACTTTTACCCCCAATGATGTACTTCGCTATGTTTACGAAGAAACGTCAGCCCAAGAAAACTTACTAATCGAAGATGCCCTGCTGGGCAACTCGCAACTGTTGGACTTCTACCTCGAAGCATTAGAGATGAAGCTGCTGATGAACAAAATCAGTCGCACGCCCCACAATCGTGTGGTGGACAAAATTCTCGACTTTTCGCGCAATTATAACCTCAACCAATCGGTCGCTTTGCCAGCTTAGGTAGCGTTCGATTGGTTGTTTTGTTGTAATGCTTCCTGAATAACAGTGAAGCACTGCTCGCGTATGGCGTTGGTGTCGGTTTGTGTGCAGCCCGTGGTTTCGATGGGCTGGTGCACGATGGCGCGCATGGCTTTGCGTTTCATGCGCAACGGCCAACGGTCGGGCAAAATGTCGTAATTGCTCAACAATGTAACGGGTACAATAGGTACTTGCTGGCGAATGGCCACCTGAAACGCTCCATTTTGGAAAGGGTGGTGCATGCGCGGCGGCGACGGTGCTTTGATGCCTCCTTCTGGAAAAATAACGACGCTGCGCCCCGTTGACAGCGTTTTGAGCGATTTGCTCAACGACGACACGCGGCTTTGGCTGGCATCTCGATTGACGTAAATGTGCATTTTGACAAACATATAGCCAAAAAGTGGGATTTTCTTGACTTCTTCTTTACCCACAAAAGCAAAATAATTTTCCAGAATTACGCCCATCACCACAATGTCTAAATAAGAAAAGTGATTGGCACAAAAAACGTACGTTTTGTGCAAGTCGGGGCGGTAGCGGTATTCTATTTGAACTGAAACACCAACACAAATCAAGAAAATTTGGCTACACAAACGATTGACACGGTGCACAAACGGGTACCATTGGGGGCGTTGTAAACCTATCCAAGAGAACGGAAACAAAACAACGTACCAAAACCCAAAACAAAATACGCACCAAGCACTGTACAACCCCTTCATCTTTTAGTTTTTATGAGCAGAATGTCGGAAATTTGTGAGCAATCATTTTGCGTTGTTCTCGACTACGGTTGCAAATTATTCTAAATTCAACTCTTAAACAATTTTTATGAAGCGTATTGTTTTTCATCAGCCTGGCAAACCCAGCGATATTTTAGAAGTAGAAATGGTTGAAATGCCCCAACCTAGCTCCGAAGAGGTGGTAATTAAGGTAATGGCGAGTCCGATTAATCCGTCGGATACGATGTTTGTGCAAAATCTGTACGGTATTCGTCCGCAGTTACCATCGCCTGCTGGTTTTGAGGGAATGGGCGTGATAACCCAAGCAGGGGCTGACGTAAAACTGCCTGTGGGTACGCGGGTGAGCTTTACTGGCATAGGTGCGTGGGCTACGTATATTCTGGTTGGTCAGCGGGCGTTGATTCCAGTACCCGACAATATGCCCGACGACGTGGCGGCGCAGTTGTTTGTCAATCCATTTACGGCGGTGGCAATGGTCGAGGAGTCGGGGGTGAAACCTGGCGAATGGCTTATGGTTACGGCCTGCGCCTCGGCTTTGGGCAAAATGGTGATTCAGATTTGTAAAATGCGCGGCATCAAAACCATTGGAACGGTGCGGCGCGACGATTTGGTAGTTGAATTAAAAGCCTTGGGTGCCGACGAGATTATCAACACCGAAACCGAAGACATGGCCAAGCGGGTTTCCGAAATTACCCAACGTGCAGGTGCAAAGGCGGTCTTGGAATGTGTGGGCGGCGAGATAGCGAGCGAAGCCGTTAAATGCTTGGGGCGCGGCGGCGTAATGCTCATTTATGGCTTGTTGAGCTTGCAAGACCCTTCGATTAATATTGGCTTGATGATATTTAGAGAATTAAGTTTGCGGGGATTTTGGCTCACCGATTGGATGCGCCGCGTAGATGCCCCAACCCGCCAACGAGTAGCCAAGGAAGTGATTGAACTGCTGGCATCGGGGCAAATCCAAATGCCCGTGGAAGCCGTTTATAGTTTGGAACAAATAAAAGAAGCCGTAAACCACGCCGATGCCCACGGACGCTGGGGCAAAATTTTGATAAAACCATCGATATAAAAACAGAACAAAAGATGGGCAAATTAAGTACTTGCTTGTAATTGTTTGTAATTATAGTAATTTTTAGTAATTATCTGTTTATCAATTTATTACTACCAAATTACCCTTTATTGCAAATCAAAAATAATATAATCGCAGCGGCCAACCGCCTATTTCTGCTCAACTACTTAGCCCACGTATTTTTTGATTAGTTTTTCGACGGGGGCTAAGTAGCTTTTGCCAAATAAATTGACGTGTACCAGCAACGGGTAAAGGTTGTAGATGGCGATGCGCTCTTTGAAGTTATCTTCGAGCGGAAAAGTATCGTGATAAACCTCGTAAAATACGGCATCAAAACCACCAAACAAATGGGTAAAAGCTATCTCGGCTTCTCGAAAACCGTAATAAGGCGCGGGATCTACGAGGGTGGCTTGGCCTGCTTCGTTGGTCAGAAAATTGCCCGACCACAAGTCGCCGTGCAGCAGAGCGGGGCGTTCGTTGGGCAGCAGGTGCGGCAAATGCTCGTAAAACTTTTCCAATTTTTGATATAACTCACTGTCTATCAGCTCATTGTATAAAGCAAGCCCCGCCTGCGGACGCAACCGCCGCTCTACCAAAAACGCGATGCCGTTGGGCAGGGGTTGGTTGTTTTGCGATAATATACCGATGTAATTGTCGAAATGAAGACCAAACTCGCGCTGGGTATGCGAGTGAAGTAGTGCCAAATTTTGCCCGAAATCTTGCCAAAAAGTGGCATTTGGGGGCGCAGATTCAATACAATTTTGAAGTAAATACGCCTTGTCGCCCACTTTGCCGTGGCCAAGTACGTTTGGTACGGGTAAGGCATCGGTTTGGCGAAGTAATTGCAGCCCGCGCACTTCGGTTTTGAACTGGTCTTCGCGCTCGGCGTGGTTAAATTTAATAAAAAAATTGTCTTGCTCGGTCAAAATTCGCACTGATGTATTGATGCTACCGCCCGCCACCAACTGAACATCAATGATATCAAGCTGCTGCCCCGTACTTTCCCACAAAATCTGTTCAAAAAATCCTTGTTGTTCTTCGCCTGTCCACATAAACTAATTTTGAATGATTGAATTTTTGGATGAATGAATAGGAGTTGGTTTTTTCTAATTTGCTTACTTTTGGCGTTTCGTAGGGTTTTGACTTACCTCCTACTCCACATACACTTTCAATTCAGATGAATTCAAACTTAACAAAACTTTTTGAGATTGCATCAAAACGCGAGCGGCGAATCATTGGTTTGATGTCGGGCACTTCGATGGACGGCCTCGACGTGGCTTTGTGCAAAATAAGCGGCAGCGGACCCACTACGCACGTCGTTTTGGAATATTTTGACACCGTTTCATTTTCGGAAGAAATAAAAACGGAGGTGCGCCAAATTTTTGCCAAAAAACAGATTGATTTTCAGCACTTAACGCTCTTAAACGCTTGGTTGGGACGGCTGCACGGGCAGTTGGTGTTGCAATGTTTGGAAAAATGGGGCGTGCTACCCGCCGACATAGATGCCGTAGCAAGCCACGGCCAAACGGTTTTTCACGCGCCCAAAATACTGCACCAACTGCCCAAATACCCCAACGCCACGCTGCAAATTGGCGACGGCGACCACGTGGCAGTAACGACAGGTATCATGACGGTGAGCGATTTTCGCCAAAAACACGTGGCAGCAGGCGGAGAAGGCGCACCGTTGGCGGTTTATGGCGACTATTTTATTTTCTCGAAAGCAGGCCAAAACCGAATCATGCTCAATTTGGGGGGCATTGCCAATTTTACGTATTTACCAGGAAATTTAGATGCCAACGAGGTATTTGTAACCGACACAGGCCCGGGCAATACGCTCATTGATGCCTTTGCGCGTCATTTTTTTGACCAACCCTACGACGAAGGTGGCCGTTTAGCCGCCAGCGGACAAGTAAACGAAACACTGCTCAAAAGTCTCAAACAAGACCCATTTTTTGAAGGCGCTTTCCCGAAAACCACTGGTCCAGAGCTATTTAGCCTTTCGTACGTACAGCAAGCGCAAGACCGCAGTGGTACTACCGCGCTCAGTTTGCCAGACATCATGGCCACTTTAACGCAGTTTTCGGTCGAAACCATTGCCGAGGCCATTGCTCTATCTTGCCACGCAGCAACAAATTATCACGTTTATTTGAGCGGCGGCGGAGCGCACAATCCCGTTTTGGTAGCGGGGCTTCGGGCATTGTTGCCGCGTTTTACGTTTGGCAATACCGACGAGTTGGGCATTTTGGGCGATGCCAAAGAAGCCGTTTTGTTTGCCATTTTAGCCAACGAAACCTTAGTGGGCGGCCAAACGAGTTTTGGCAGTCGGCGGGGTGTACCTACTGTTTCGATGGGTAAGATTTCTTTTCCAACTTAATTTTTTCGGGCTATTGTTTCACCAGTTTTTGGCTTATCACGCCCTGGGCGGTGTGTACGCGCAGCAAATAAACCCCCGCCAATGGCCCAACCGACACCGAAACCTCGTTGAGTCCTTCGGTCAAATCAACGAACTTATTGCCCACGGCGCGGCCCGTTAGGTCGGTAACTTCGAGCAGTGCTTGCGCGGGTTTGGGGCTGCGAATGCGCAACCGTGCCACGTCGGCAAATGGGTTGGGAGCAATGACCACGCTCAAATCTGAAATTGTGTTTTGGGGCTGTTCTACCGACGTAATAGTGCCAGGCAAGCTATAATCCATCCAAGCCAAACGCGCTCTTAACCAGTCTTTTAGCTCGTTTATTTCGCCTTGCCAAGTGGTGGCAATGGGACGCGGGTTGGGCCAAATATAAACCCCCAAAACAGGCCAGCGTTGAAAATTGCGCTGCTGGGCTTCTTGCAGCGTAGCGGCCAACGAATCGACGTAAGCGTGGAGGTTTTCGGTTTTCCAGGGGCCTTTGCGCAGGGCTGTGTATTGCTGGCTGAGGTCGGCAGTAAAGTCGGGGTCTTCCAACATTTTTTTCCAATGAAACGGCACTTGCCAGTTGTCGTTGGAGTCGTTCATGAGGTAGCTCCAGCCCGTTGTTTCGTTACCTCTGTAGTAGTCGGCGTTGCCAAAAGCCAAGTCATAGTCCCAAGCAGGTCCTGCTTTGATGCGGCGGTCTTTGCTGTTTTTATCTTTGTGAAAAAACGTGCTGATGCGGTAGCCGTCCACGTTTTTGGAAACTTCATTTACCAAAAACAGTTTGGCAAAAGTAGCCGGGTCGAAATATTTGCGATAGCCGTTGGTTTTGTCCAAATAGCTGCTGCTGTTTAAAACGGCCTCGGCGCTGTCCACGACGGCGGTCAGATAAGCGCGCTGCTGGGCGGTGATGTTGTCTATTTTTGGGTATTCGTATTGGTAGTAAATGCGTTGTCCTCGTCCGTTGTTGGGGGCGGGAATTTTGGAGTTCCAGCCTATGCCCGTACCCGAACCTGTCGTTTTGTCCACCTTAAAAATATACCCACCCGTCAGGGCATCGCCCGCGTTGTCTTTGTCGGTCATTTTAGAAATATTTACCCTTCCGCTGCCGCGCTTAATGCGCTCCATGAGCACATAAATACCTTCGTAGCGGCCATTTACGACCAATTCTACGTGTTTGGTTCGACTGGCATAAACGCCCATATCGCGCGCCATTTTCATGGCTATGGCGTTGTTGAGCAGGCTTTTTTCGTTGTAAGAGGCAAACAATATCCAATCTTCCTCTTTGGGCATTCCGAGCAGCGGCACCTCAAAACCCGCATTTTTGGCATCGCGGGTTTCAAAGCCGTAGGGTTTTTTGGGAAACATCTGTGAAGTTGAACCACGGTATTCTATTCCAATTTTGCCATTATAACCATTGGGCGCGTCGGTTAGGTTGTTGCGTTTGGCAGCACCGTTGTCAATAATTTTCATATCGGCCACGATTTTTGGCTCATCTTTAATGGTTTCGCCCTGCGTGTCAATAATTACCACGGGCAAATTGGACGAAGTGAGCGTTTGGGCTGCTGCCATTTTTATCATCAAAAACGTAAAACTGAGCAAATAGGCAATATTTTTCATAATTGGCATCGTTAAAGTTTTGTCAAAGCAAGTTAGGCAATTTATTGAAATATTGGTTATTCGTAAGTTGTTTCAAACAATTCGGCCAAGTGTTTTTTCAATTGTTGGGCTACTTCTTTTAGATGAACGACGTGGCCAAGTTCAAGTTGCATTGACGTAACGGCTTTGTCGGTAATGCCGCAAGGAACAATGTGCTTGAAATACGACAAGTCGGTATTGACGTTGAGCGCCAAGCCGTGCATCGTAACCCACCGACTGGTTTTAACACCCATGGCGCAGATTTTGCGCTGGTTTTGCGGGGTTTCGTGGCCCAGCCACACACCCGTAAAACCCGCCACGCGCCCCGCATGGAGGCCAAAATCGCCGCAAGTCAAGATAACGGCTTCTTCGAGGGTGCGCATGTAGCGGTGAATGTCGTTGAAAAAATGGTCCAAATCTAAAATAGGATAAGCTACCAATTGCCCCGGCCCATGGTAGGTGATGTCGCCACCGCGATTGATTTTGTAGAAAGTAGCCTCTTTTTGCGCCAACGCCGCCGCATCGAGCAGGAGGTTTTCGGCGTGGCCACTTTTGCCCAATGTATAAACGTGCGGATGTTGGCAAAACAACAAGCTGTTGGGCGTAACCATTTGTTGTTCAGTTGGTAGGTCGCGGTTTTGGGTTTTTATTTTGACGGTTTCGGCCAAAAGTCGCTCTTGGTAGTCCCAAGCCTGCTGATAATCAATCAGTCCTAAATCTTCAAACCTGATTGTTGGGCAAATGGTGTTGTTCATGGCGTGTATTGTTGGGGCAAAATTACCCAACTTTTTGGAGAAAATAGCATTAGTGGTGCGGTCGGAGACCGCTTGATACCTGCAGGATGCGGTCGGAGACCGTTTGACACCTGCGCGTAGTTGAAAACTACGCGCAACGGTACGCAACAACTGCGGTCGGAGACCGCCTGACACCTGCGCGTAGTTGAAAACTACGCGCAACGGTACGCAACAACTGCGGTCGGAGACCGCTTGACACCTGCGCGTAGTTGAAAACTACGCGCGACCAACGATGACAAAAAAATATGTTTTCCCCTAAAAAAGTCAGACTTTTGTGGCACTTCAACTAAATCTGCTCATTATGTTTGTTCACCACGTTTTTTTTTGGCTCAAAAATGCCGATAGTGCCGCCGATAAAGCTGCTCTTCTGGCTGGTTTAGCAAAACTCAAAACCGCACCTTCGATTGCGACGGCCTATATTGGCTTACCCGCCGACACCAACCGCCCTGTTATTGATAGCTCATACAGTGTGTCATGGCTGTTGTTGTTCGATTCTGATGCCGACCAAGCGGCCTACCAAACCGACCCCATTCACTTGCAATTTGTGGCCGACTGTGCGCACTTGTGGGAGCGGGTGTTGGTATATGATTCGGTAAACATTTAATTTTTTGCATGAAACAACCTTCTATCTACACCACGCAGTTTTGGTTGCTTTGCGTGAGCAATTTTTTGTTTTCGGCCAGTTTTCAGATGATGCTCCCCGAACTACCCGATTACCTGTCGGCCATGGGTGGGCAGGCTTACATTGGGTGGATTATCGCGCTTTTTACGCTCACGGCGGGGCTTTCGCGGCCTTTTAGCGGCAAGCTCACCGACAACATTGGCCGCGTACCGCTCATGGTTTTTGGGTCGTTGGTGTGTTGTCTTTGCTCTTTGGTATATCCGTTTGTGCATTTGGTGGGGGCTTTTTTGTGGCTGCGGCTCATTCATGGCATGAGTACTGGCACCAAACCCACGGCCACGGCGGCCTACGTAGCCGACATTATTCCTGCCGACAGGCGCGGCGAGGCGACTGGTATGTTGGGTATTTTTACGGCTACTGGTATGTCTTTGGGACCTACAATTGGCAGTTATCTCACCCTTTGGTTCAACATCAACGTCATGTTTTACACGTCTTCGGCGTTGGCGTTGTTGTCTATTTTGATTTTGTTCAACCTCCAAGAAACCCTCCAAGACCGCAAGCCGTTTGGCCTTCACTTGTTTAAAGTAGGTTGGCAAGATGTATTTGAACCCCGCGTAACGAGCGTATTTATAGTTATGCTGCTGGTGGCGTTTTCGTCGGGGGTGGTGGTTACGCTCGCGCCCGATTTGAGCAAAGCCCTCCAAGTGGGCAACAAGGGCATATTTTTTACCATTTATACCGTTGCTTCGCTCGTTATTCGGGTGTTTGCCAGCAAAACGTCCGATATTTATGGGCGCGTGCCTGTTTTGATTGCGTCGAGTAGCGTTTTGATGATTGGCATGGCATTTTTAGGTTATTACCAAACGCCCCTGGGTTTTTGGGTGGCAGCTATTTTATTTGGGGTGGCCAGTGGCCTCAGTTCGCCTGCCCTTACGGCTTGGGCGGTAGATTTAAGCAACGAAACCCACCGAGGGCGGGCTTTGGCCACCATGTATATTGCCCTCGAAGCGGGCATTGGCATTGGGGCGTGGTGGTCGGGCTGGTATTATGCTGGCCAACTCAAAAACATGGCTTTTACTTTTTATGTTTCGGCTTTTTTAGCGTTGATTTCGTTGCTATATTTGGCTTGGTATCAGCACAAAACCCGCCGAGTTATGGCTTAAAACCCAACGAAGGCGGCCATTGAAATGCCCACGTTGTAACAATACTCCCAATCATTTTATCCAACAAAACCTTAACTCTAAAAACTACTATGCAAACAACTCCCAACACCGCCGTCGTAAAAATCTTACAAGTACTGAATTGGGTATTTTTTAGTTTGATGGTATTTGTCAATTATTTGGCCAACGCCCTGCCCATCAACAACAAAAACACGGGTGAACTCTCCAACCAATACCCCAATTTGTTCGTGCCTGCTCCTCTCACGTTTGCCATTTGGGGCGTTATTTATTTGCTGGTGTTGGTGTTTTGTGTGGTGCAGAGCAAATCGCTTTTTAGCCGCAACGCCGACCCCATCACCGCTATTTTGGTTAGTAAAATAGGCCTCTTTTTTATTGTTTCTTGCCTTTTCAATGTGGGCTGGATTTTGGTGTGGCACTACGAGTACCAAATCCTTTCGGTGGTTTTTATGCTCGGCATATTGGGGTCGTTGATTGCGCTCAATTTACGCATTGATGCGGTGGCATCTTTTTTGCCAAAATCCGCTCTTTTTGCCGCCAAATCTCCGTTTGGACTCTATTTGGGCTGGATTTGCGTGGCCACCGTAGCCAACGCCACGGCCACATTGGTGCATAACGGCTGGCAGGGCGCAGGGCAAAGCGAGTCATTTTGGGCGTGTGCCATGATTGTAGTAGCGGCGTTTATTGTGTGTTTCGCGCTGCTCAAAGTCCGCAATTTTTACGTGGGCTTGGCCGTCATCTGGGCATTGGCGGGTATCATCAACGCGCGTTTAAGTGCCGAAACTTACCAACGTTTTATTGTCTGGACGGCGGTTTTTGGCATTGGTTTAGTGGCTATTTTTACCATTATGGAGGCCATAAAAACGCTGTTTCGTAAAAAAGAAGTGCTGCCTGAGCCAGTTTAGACGCGGGCTATTGATGGGCAAGTACTTATTTGAATCTAAGTAGTGTTTGCAAACCTCATTTGTTACATTTATTACTTGAATCTAAGAAACTATTTCTGCCCAACTACTTACAAATAATTACGAGTAAGTACTTATCAACAGGGCAATTTAACAATAAATGTCGTACCTTGACCTTCCTCACTTTCTACTTCAATGGTCCCGCCATGCCCTTTTGTAATAATATCGTACGCCAAACTTAGCCCCAAGCCAGTGCCTTGGCCCGTGGGTTTTGTTGTGAAGAAAGGTTGGAAGATTTTGGCTTTGGTGGCTTCGTTCATACCAATTCCGTTGTCTTTTATTTTTATAATAATCTGATTTTCAGAGTGATGGGTTGATATCGTTACGGTTGGTTGGCATTGCGGTGGTAGAGACAGGGCATGCCCTGTCTCTGCGTGCGTCCCTGTCTCTACGTGCGCGTGGTTGGAAACCGCATAAAACGCATTGTTTATCGAATTCAATAAAACCCGCCCAATATCCTGCGAAACAACTTTAATTGGGGGCAAGTTTTCGGCGGCTATTAGTTCAAAATTGGCATTAAACGTTTTGTCTTTGGCTCTCAATCCGTGATACGAAAGCCGTAAATATTCATCGGCCAACATATTTATATCGGTCAGTTCTTTTACACCTGTACTCGTGCGCGAATGTTCCAACATTCCTTTTACAATAGAAGAAGCTCGCTTGCCGTGGTGGTTGATTTTTCCTAAATTTTGTACCACATCATCGAACAAGTCCATATCCATTTTTTTTCCATCGAGAATTCCCCCATCGGGGGTTAGGGGGCTTTTTAGTTCCTCAATGAGTTCTACACTTAACTCCGAGAAGTTATTGACGAAATTTAAAGGGTTTTGAATCTCGTGGGCAATGCCTGCGGTGAGTTCGCCCAATGAGGCAAGTTTTTCGCGTTGTACCAACTGCGACTGCGTTTCTTTCAGATCTGCCAATGAAGTTTCGAGGGCCAATGTCCGCTCTTTTACTTGTTTTTCGAGTAGTTCGTTTTGGGCTGTCAAAAAGTGTTGCCGTTCTTGTTCTTGCAACAGGTTTTTTTGGTTGAGTGCGTTGTTTTCTTGCAGTTGCTCAATGAGCTGTTGGTTGGTTTTGGCGAAATTGATGGCCAAATACAACGAAATAGAAAGGGGTACGCACAAAATAGCTATCTGATAAGCGGCTAAGGTATCAATCCAATTGTCGATGAAGGGAGCGAAGCCAGCATTTTGCAGTAAGAAATCGCCGTAAAACACCAAAAACAATAGCAAAGAGAAGAGCATTCCTGTCATAATTAACCGCGCACCTGGCTGTTTTTTGCGCAGCGCGAGGGCAGTTACCCGTATCACTTCGGCTGTCATGAGCAGTTCGGTGATGAGTTCGGCCCAAGTTGAACCCAGTGAGTAAGGGGTAAACAGCAAGGTGGTCATTAAGATGGCAAACCCTACCAAGAGCCAGAAAAGCGCACTCCGGGGTTGGTTATAAATTTCGTAAATGGCCAATATTAGAAAAACATAAGCCACTGGAAAGGCCACAGTTTGCACAAATTCAATCAAAAAGTACTCCGACAGCCCTTCAAAATAATCGAAATTGAGCGGAATACACAAAAAAGCAACGCCCAAGAAAAACGTAGTAACCGAAAAATACAGGTTGGCCCGCACGCGCCGATACAGCAAAAAAAAGGAAAGGTGTAAAAAAGTGAGAATAAAGAAAACGCCCACCTGAAACCAGCCGTAGTAAATCTGCTGACGAACGCCGTGCCGGTTTTGGGTGGCCGCTTCGGTGCCAATGACCAGGGCTCGCAAACAATAATTTTGACTAAAACCTACCCGATTGTAGAAAAAATGGTCTTGATAAGCCGTCCGAATGGCAATTTGCACAAAAGGATAACTCACCGAATAAGGCAAGCCAATGGTGCTGACGTGTAGCACATTGGTAGCCTCGACGAGCTTGGGGTTGGTACTGACAACGCCTATTTTTTTTGCCAACAACCCGTTGATATACACCTCCGAAGCAACGCTTTGGCTTATCAGTAGCGTGGTAAGCTGCTGGGCAACCAGGGGCGAAAACTCAATGGTGGTTCTGAACCAGCCCACTTTTTGTTGGGCCAATTGCGGAATCATGGCCACATCTTGGGTGGGGTCAATTTCCTGCCAACCCGAATCGTCAAATTCAGGATTCGCCCAGTCTGGATTGTCGCCTACCTGCCATTTCCAGTGCTGATTGAGCATAAAGCCCTGCTCAGGCAATGTATCAATGCTATTAACGCTTTGGCCTGCACAGTACACTGAGCTACAAATGCACCATAAAATGAGGTAGTATTTTTTCATTTTTAAAGCGAAAATCGAATGACGATAAAGAAATGACATTTCAATAAAACTCAACCAAGTTTGTTGGCAAAACGGCATTGTTCCATTGCTGGTGCATAACGAGAGCTGCACCCAGGGCTGTTGCCTGTGCCACCGACGCGGCATACACTTCAAACTGCGGATAGGCCGCCGCCATGAGGTGCATATAAAGGGCATTCTTGCTAAAACCGCCATCAACAAAGATTTGCGTAACGGGCGTATTTGCCAACACTAAATGGGTAGATGAGACTTGCTTGGCTACCAACTCGGTCATAAAATCATAATAAAGCTGCTCGTGTTTTTGGCTATAAACAGCTTGATAATCAATGTTTTGATAAAAATTTTCGTCTAAATTAAACGCTTGAGCCAGTTCGCTTACTTTTTGCTCGTGCTGGTGTCCTGCAAACAACCGCGATGCTTTGACGGCGCGTCCTTCGTAAGTAAGATAACATAGGCAATCTTGTTGTAATTCTTCAAAAGTAAGCGGCAAATCGTTGAAAGGATTGAGCGAAATAGACCAAGTACCCGTCGAAATAAGCACAAAAGGTGTTTCAAATTGGGCCAAATACGGAATCAAAGCTGCCGAACTGTCGTGCAAACCAGCGCCAATCTTAGTTTCATTGCACAACACTGAGGACTGATGACTGGCCATTGGGGGCAGTTTTTGGGCAATTCCCTCGCTTTGTACCCAGTTGTGGTATTGGTTTTTGGTAAAATCCCAGAGATTGGTGTGGCAACCTACACTCGTAATATCGGCGCAAAACTGGTTGGTAAACAACATGCTAACGTATTGCGGCAAATGTAAGAAGTGTGCAATTTGGGCAAAAAGCACGGGTTTTTGGTATTTTAACCGATAAAGTTGCATTCCCGAATTAAGGCTACCCAATACGGGCGATGCTGTCTCAACCGCCAACGCCTCTTCGCCGCCATATTGCGCATAAAACTGCGTTTGGAGTGCCTCTGGGTAAGGTTTTAGATAATTATAGAGCGGCGTGAGTGCCGTTCCGTGCGCATCTACGCCCACAAAACTGGCCCCATAAGTACTAAAATTTAAGGCTTGTACGTCAAAATTGGGCAATTGGTGCGCCTCTGCCCACGATTCTAACAACCAACTCCGTAAGCGTTCGAGGTCTTCGCAGGGGTCGCCGTCTTCGTCGGTAGTTTCGGCAAATTGCGTAGTTTTTTCCCAAACAATCTGGTATTGCTGGTTAAACAAAAAAAGCTTTTTGTTGGTTTTTCCAATGTCGAATATTGCAATAACTGCTTGTTTCATTTGTCTTTGTTGTAGTGAGAAGTCAAATCAAAAAAAGCCAATACAATGGCTACACGATAGAAATTGGCTTGTTTCACAATAAGCGATACGGGATATGTAGTACCGTCGGATTCTCGTATGCTGTCATCTACTTTGGTATAATCGTCTTTGTCAAAATACTCAAACCAGCGGTCGAATCTTGCCTGACGCAGTTCTTGTCGCCCATCAGAAGAATCACAAATGTAAATGCAGATGGTAGTTGGGGCGTTGTCGTAAAAATGAGTAAAAATGGCCGCAATAGTAGGTGCCACGAGCATATCGTAAGGCGGATTTTTGTAGCCAGAATTATTTTGTGCCACTTTTATAATCAATTCGTATGTAAACGAACTAAACAAAGGCTCATCGGCAAATAGATAAGGCGTTGGACGGAAAATAATTTCATATCGTATCAAACTGCGCGTATCGAATGAATAAATATTATCGACTTGCGTAAAGTTATAAATTGACGATGGGTGTTCCTCGCTCTTCATTGCGTTTTTCTAATTCTTTGATGGCATTTTTATACTTGTCAGTTTTTTTTAGAGTTTCCAACTCTAAATCCACTTTTACGCGCTCTTCTTTCCAACGCTTGATGAAGCGGTCTTGCCGTTCTTCGGATGTGAGTAATTTTTGGGTTGTTTCCATTATCTTGTTTGTTATGTTGATGACAAATATAACAAATTCTTTATCACAAAAATTACAGACCTGTGGCCACCGTTAGGCGGCCACGCTCAGCAATCAGGCTCTCGCGCATTTTCTGATTTCTAAAAAAAGCCAGTGGGTTCAAAGCTCCGCCTGCCCGCAAGCGTGCCTCTGCCACAAGCGGGCGTACATCGGTGCGGAAAGCATGCTGCAAAATTTCTTGACAAAGTGCCACATCATTTTCATTTTGAGCTATTTCTAAGGCTTTTCGGTCTATCAAAAGTGCTTGAGCGTAGGCCATCATAATGGCTTCTACGCTTTGCAGGAGGTCTTCGAGCGGGTCTTTTACGTTGTGCGAAGCGTCAATCATCCAGCCAAAAGCCCCCTCGCCCCCAAAGGGTGGATTGTTAGGCTGATTTCCGCTCACCAACTCATTGAAAATCAAGAACAACTGATACGGTTTGATACTACCAGCGGTAAGGTCGTCGTCGCCATATTTGGAATCGTTAAAATGAAATCCGCCCAGTTTTTCTTCCATCAGCAACAACGACACAATCTGCTCAATGTTGGCATTGGGCAAGTGGTGCCCCAAATCTACGAGCGTATATGCCTTTTCGCCCAGTTTGCTGGCGTACAAATACGACTGGCCCCAGTCGCCGACGGTGGTTGAATAAAAATTGGGCTCAAAGGCCTTGTACTCTACAAACATTTTCCAGTCTGCGGGCAGCGCGGCATATATTTCTCGCAATCCATCGAGGGTATTCTCAAACGCTTTTCGGAAGTTTAATTGTCCTGGAAAACAAGAACCGTCTGACAACCAAACCGTTAGCGACTGCGACCCCAACTCAACACCGTGCCGAATTACTTCGATGTTGTGGGCAATGGCCTGTTGCCTCACGGCTTTATTTACGTTTTGTAAAGAGCCAAATTTATAGGTTTCTGCTTGGTTGGGTTGGTCTTGAAAAGTATTAGAATTGACGGCATCAAACCGAAGTCCGTGCTGGGCGGCCAACGTTCTGATGGCTTGATAATTGCTCGGAATATCCCACGGAATGTGCAGCGAAATAGCCCCCGAAGCTCGATTGAGGGCGTGCAGCAATCCTACGTCTTCTATTTTTTCTTCCAATGTACGCGGCTCTCCTCCACCCGAAAAGCGACCAAAGCGCGTGCCGCCCGTTCCTAATGCCCACGACGGAATGGCAATTTGAAATTGGGCTAATTGCTTGACAATGTCTTCTGCGTTTTCTATTTCGGATGTAGCAAAGGCCCATTTTGCTTGGTGTCTTTTGAGTAAATCTTCGTTGTACTGGTCTATTTGGTTGGTTTGGAGTTGCATGGTTATTTGGTTTTTGGGTTTATTCAAGTCAAGGTCAGAGACCTTGCGCCACCTGCGCGGAGTCAATAGACTCCTTGCAACTGTGGGTTGTGCGGAGTTAAAAACTCCGCACGGGTGTTACAAGGTCTCTGTTTTTGGGTTTATTCAAGTCAAGGTCAGAGACCTTGCGCCACCTGCGCGGAGTCTATAGACTCCTTGCAACTGTGGGTTGTGCGGAGTTTTTAACTCCGAACGGGTGTCGCAAGGTCTCTGACCTTGCTTTCTTTCTTAAATAAGGTAAATATCTAAAAGTGCGGGCAAATTAGCATAATTCCTGGCACTTGAATACAAATAATCTTCGGGTTTTTCTACCCAACCCGCCCGCACGGGATTTTCGTGAATGTAGTTTAGTTTTTGATAAATAAATTTTTCGGATAATAGCTCAACAGCATGGCTACCAGACGCCCAAAATTGATGGTCGCTGTTTCTGATGTTGCTTCGGGCGGCAAACTCAAAACGTTTTAGCAGCCAATCTTGGCGACTTTCACCCGTTTCTACGTTTTGAATGGTTTTGATGATATTCAACCCCGTAAATTTTTTAAAATCTCGTACCACGTCCGACAAATTATCTTTGCTGGCACGCCATATGACGTGTACGTGGTTGGTCATAATTACGTACGCATACACTTCCAATCCTTTGTTTTGCTGGCAATATTTCATGCTGTTGATTATGATGTCGCGGTATATTTTTCGAGAAAATACATCAACCCAATCTACCACTCTGAAAGTCATAAAATGCGCCGCCGACTGGTCTTCGATGACATAATTAGCCATTTTAGTTTATGGTTTAATTGAATTGTGCGTAGGCTTAGACCGTTATTTGTGCTTTGTCTTAGAGGTCTCCGACCTCATGTGATGATTGCGTTGTTGTGCGGAGTCTAAGACTCCGAACGGGTGTCGTTGTTGTGCGGAGTCTTAGACTCCGCACGGGTGTCACAAGGTCTCCGACCTTGTATTTTTTAGGTCAAGGTCAGAGACCTTGTGACACCTGCGCAGAGTCAATAGACTCCTTGCAACAACGTTAGCTGTGCGTAGTTTTTAACTACGCATGGGTGTCGCGTCGCAAAGACCCTCCGACCTTGTGTTTTTTTAGGTCAAGGTCAGAGACCTTGTGACACCTGCGCGGAGTCAATAGACTCCTTGCAACATCTTTTTGTTTTAGCGCACAAAAGCCATGGCTACGCCACCGTCCACGTTCAAAACATTGCCCGTAGATTTGCTCAAAAGCCCCCCCACAAACGCAAAGCAAGCATTGGCAATGTCTTCGGGTAAAATCACTTCATTGAGCAACGTCCGTTTGGCGTAATAGGCAGGCAGCTCTTCTACTTTTACGCCGTATGCTTTGGCGCGCCCTTCGGCCCAAGCACCTTGCCAAATTTTTGAGTCGGCAATAACGGCATCGGGATTAATGGTATTTACCCTAATTTTGTCGCCACCCAGCTCGGCGGCATTCAAGCGACTTAGGTGCAGTTGCGCTGCTTTGGCCGAGCCATAGCCCGCATTATTAGGCCCCGAAACAAGCGCGTTTTTGCTCACAATATTCAGCACATCGCCCCCAAATCCCTGCTTTCTCATCGTTTCTACGCCCGCTTGCGTAACCAAGAACTGACCTTTTACTAAAATATCGTACAGCAAGTCCCAATCTTTTTCGGTATGGTCTTGAATGGGTTTAGAAATAGAAATGCCCGCACAATTGACCACAATATCCACCCCGCCAAACGCCAACGCTGCCGTTTCGAAGGCAGTTTTTATTTGCTGGCCGTCGGTAACATTGAGCAGCGCCGTGGCGTAGCTATCCTTGCCAAATTGGGCCCTAAATTCTTGGGCTGCCCCTTCCAAACGGTCGCTGTCTAAGTCGTTCAAAATCACGCAAGCACCTTCTTGCACAAACCGTTTGGCAATGGCTTTGCCAATGCCGCCCGCGCTGCCCGTAACAAGCGCGACCCGTCCCGAAAGTGCCTTTGGCGCGGGCATCCGTTGCAATTTGGCCTCTTCCAACAACCAATATTCGATGTTAAAAGCCTCTTGGCGCGGCAGAGCGGTGTAGGTCGAAACAGCCTCTGCACCTTTCATTACATTTACGGCGTTGAGGTAATATTCGGAGGCCAAACGAGCCGTGGTTTTGTCTTTTGAAAACGTAAACATACCCACGCCAGGCAACAAAACAACAACAGGATTTGCATCGCGGATGGCGGGGCTGTTGGCGTGTTTACACGTTTCGTAATACTTACGGTAATCGTTGCGATAAGCCGAAAACTCTGCGTCCAAATAGACTTTACAACTTTCTGAAATTTGATTGTTCTCAAACGTCAATTGGCTCATATCCAGCACCAAAGGTGCAATTTTTGTTCGCAAAAAATGGTCGGGGCAAGACGTACCAAGCGGTGCAAGGCGGGCCAAATCGTTGGAATTGATAAACTCCATGAGGCGCGGGTCGTCGCTAAAATGGCCTATCATCTTGCGCTCCGACGAGCAATATCCGCGCAAAATAGGTGCTATTTGGGCAGCGGCTTTTAGTCGTTCAGTATCGGGCAACGCACTTATTTTGGGGCCAGCAAATGCCGCTTTCTTTAAGCCCTCTTCGGTTAAGTATGCGGCACACTTTTCGATTACCTCCAACGTGTTGATGTAGCTTTCGTAAGAAGTATTGCCCCAAGTAAACAAGCCGTGCGAACCCAGCATAATACCTTTGAGCGCAATACCTTTATGGGCGGCAGTTTGCAGACACTCGCGGAGTTGCAGTCCCAAGTCAAACCCAGGCCGCTGCCAGCCCACCCAGCCAATTTCACCATTAAAAAGTTCCTGCGTAATGCGCTCGCCGTCTTTGGCCGCCGCAATGGCAATGGCCGCGTCGGGGTGGAGGTGGTCAATGTGCTTGAAGGGCAAAAAACCGTGCAGCGGCGTATCAATAGAAGGTGCTTTGGAGGCCAAATCGAAAATGCAATGGTTGAAAAGTTCTACCATTTTATCTTCGGTTTCGATGCCTTCATACACGTTTTCGAGGGCCAGTAGCCGCTCCATGTACAAAGCCGCGCAGCCCGATTTGGTGAGCGTGCCAATGTCACCGCCCGAACCTTTTATCCACATTACTTCTACGTCGCGCCCCGTGAGGGGGTCTTTGTCGGTTATTTTAACCGAAGTGTTGCCGCCCCCGTAGTTGGTAAGGCGCAAATCTGCCCCCAGCAAGTTGGAGCGGTAAATAAAAAGAGCGACCTCGTCGCCAGCTAACTGGGCAGCCGAGGCTTCGTCCCAGAGATACGATACGTGTTGGTAGTGATTCATTGTGGATTGGAGAAAATTATCAGCTTTTGTCAAAATTAAAAGCCAAAGAGGGGCAAACTATCCTTATGTTATGTTGTAAAAAATAAAAAAACTGCTTAATTATTTTACAATGTTCTGAAAAGGGTGGGTCATTTGCCCCCAAAAAGAAGCGGGAAGTTTTTGTGATTGGGGCAGCCCTACGGGCAGATGAGCATCGTTGTGCGGCCAATAATTGGTTTTGAAAATGTAATCCCAAACGCTCAATGTAATGCCATAATTGAAGCCCATTGGGTGCGATTGAGGGACTTGCTGCGCGTGATGCCAAAGGTGCATTTGAGGGCCATTAAAAAGATATTTGAGCGGCCCCATTGGCAAATATAAATTGGCGTGGCCCAGCTGCCCCGTAACAAGCGTAAAAATATGAACCACAAAAAAATCGGTGATACCAAAGCCAATCATAGCCAGCGGAATGTACTCCAAAGCGCGGTAAATCACGTTTTCCATCCAATGATAGCGCATTAAAGCCGCAAAGCCCATTTGCTCGGTGCTGTGGTGCACTTTATGAAACTCCCACATCCACGGCACACGATGCAGCAGCCTGTGAATGTTCCACTGCATAAAATCGCGCAGCACAAAAATAAGCACCAATTGCACCCAATTGGGCAGGTTTTCGACCCGAATAGCCACCAAATTGGTAATGCCAAAAAGCCCCAGAAAATCTTTGAAAAGCATTACGCCCACCATTGAGAGCGCATTGTAGGCAATGAGCGAAAACAAGAAGAAATTCCAAAATAAATAAAACGTATCCAGCCAAAAATCTTGACGAATGGCAGGCTGATTTTTTCGCCACGGAAACCGCAATTCTAAACCCCAAATAACAACCGACGCACCCACCAACCAATAAAAATAATTGTGCCAACTGGGGTTTAGCACCTCGCCTGCAAAATAGTTCCAGTAGCCAGAATACGCCCCAATAATGATGTGCAGATACTTTTCCATGAATGACCCCGTTCAAATTTATTGACTAAAATAGTTGGTTTTTGTGAAAATTAAAAATTAGGCGCGCCATAGACGGGGCAAACGCATGAGACCACCACCCTGTCGTAATAACACAGTTTCTCTATTTGGACTGGTAATTAAAACCGCAAAAATATAAGGCTCAAAAGATTGATTGAGTATTTTATCAACCCATTAGTAACTCCTATCCAGCGTCAAAAAAGGCTTCTAAATTAACCTCTGCTTGGAATTGGTCGAGATAATGTTCATTTCGGATAGCTGGGAAGGGCGTAATGAGCGTATTGAAAATAGCTTTTTTTGTTTGGGTGGTGTGCTGAAAAATACTTTTTCTCATCCGTAAATGATTGGCATATTCCTTAGTTACCAAATAATTATTGCTCGAAAATTTTGCTTCACAGATAGAAATAGCTTTGTCGGCTCGGTCAATCAATAAATCAATTTGTGTTCCTCCCAAGCCATTGCCATCTCTGGTTTTCCAAGAACAAGCATTAACACTAATTCCATTGATACCCAGAGCTTTAAGAATTTTTGGAAGATGTTGAAAACAAATATTTTCAAAAGCATATCCACTCCATGCCCCATAACTTGATTCTTTGCTCAACGCCATCCAAAGTCCTTGATTTAAAAAGGTCTGATTCTTTATGAATTTGGCGTAGAAAAGCGAAAAATTATCAATCAGTTTATAAATACTATCTTTCTTTTTTTTGTCAAAAGGCTGAAAAATTCCTACAAAATCACACTCAACGAGTTCTTCTAAGGTTCTCGACAAAGTACCATTGGCAATCTTAGACTGTTGTTGAATATCTTGTCGGGTCAAACCTTGAGGCTTACTTGCCAAAATCTCAACAATCTTTTCGTGATTTTCGGCATTTTTAAACAGAGAATAATACAGTTGCTTATATTCTTCCTGTAACGGAGCATCTTTCCAAAAACATAGTTCATCAATTAATTGCGTTGAACTTTTACCTGCCTCTACATATTTCAAATAAAATGGAATTCCTCCCAAAGCCATAAACAATTCAACAATCTGATAACGAGGAAGTTGAATACCTTTTGATTGTAGATATTTTTCTGTTTCCAAGAGGTCGAAGGGAGCTAAACGCATTCGTTGTGTAACCCTATTGTATAAGCCACCCCGAGCATTGATGAGATTTTTACGAATCCAAGACGAAGCCGAACCACAAGCAACCAATATGATGTGATTCATTTTGGATAAATGTTGATTCCAAAAATATTCCAAAGCCGAAATAAAACCCGACTTGGGTGTATCTAACCAAGGCATTTCATCAATAAAGACAACCATTTTAGAACCATCAGATTTCAAACTGTACAGATAATCAGCTAAATATAAAAAGGCTTCTTGCCAAGTTTTAGGTGTTTGGGTTTTTAGGTTACCTTTCGTTTTTTTTAGATATTCTTCAAAAAAATTATTGAGTTGTGCCTGCAAATGTGCGTCCTTAGTACCTGTAAAGTCAAATACCAATTGATTGTTGAAAAACTCACGAATTAGAAACGTTTTACCTACTCGTCGGCGACCATAGACCGATAAAAATTCAGCCTCCGAAGATTCCAATATTTTGTTCAGTTTCTGTATTTCAAGTATTCTGCCTATAATTTTAGTTTGACTTTTCATAGCTATGTTTGGTAAAATCTATGCAAAAGTACCACATTTTACCAAATACAAAACTTATACTTGGTAAAATGTGGCTTAAAAATATCGATTTTACCAAGTATAAAACCTATCCCTATGTCAATCATGAAAAGTCTCGCAAAAATTTCACGCGCATTGCATCGCGCTACCGACTGAGTAAGAAGACAGATTTGTTTTTGCAAAAAAAGCCCTCACTGACAACAGCAAGGGCTTTTTTTGAGGCGGATACTGTCATTTTTTTTAGGCTTCTTCTTCGGCGAGCCACTTTTCTTGCGCTATTTGTTCGGGGTTTTCTTTGTGTTCGCGTGACATATACGAGTAGATGGCGGGAATGATGTAGAGCGTCAAAACGGTAGAAAACAGCAATCCGCCTACCACCGCAATACCCATCGAAACGCGGCTTTCGGAGCCGTTGCCCAACGCCAACGCAATGGGCAAAACACCCAAAATAGCGCACAAGCTGGTCATAACAATGGGCCGAAAACGGGCGGCGGCGGCTTGCTTGACCGCTTCCAATTTGGCAATACCCGTTTCTTTGCGTTGGTTGGCAAATTCTACAATCAAAATGCCGTTTTTGGTTACCAATCCAACCAGCGTAATGATGCCAATCTGACTAAAAACGTTGAGCGTTTGGCTAAAATCCCAAAGCGACAGTAACGCCCCGCACAAAGCCAACGGCACCGTGAGCAAGATAATAACAGGGTCAATGAAACTCTCGAACTGGGCGGCCAAAATCAAATAAATAAGCATCAGCGCCAAGCCAAAAGCAAATAACAAGCTCGACGAGCTTTCGCGCATCTCGCGCGAGGGGCCATCTAAGGCGGTGGTGTAGGTATCGTCGAGGGTTTCTTTGGCAATGCGCTCCATCTCGGTTACGCCCTGGCCCAACGTAATGCCCTTGGCCAAGCCCGCTTGCACCGTAGCCGAAGCCGAGCGGTTGAAACGAATCAACTGCGGGGGCGAACTCTGCTCGGTGAGCTTTACAAAACTATCAAGTTGTATCAATTCGCCACGGTTGTTTTTGACGAACAACGACTTCAAGTCCACGATGTCGTTGCGGTCGCTGCGCTCAATTTGCCCAATGACTTGGTACTGCTTTCCGTTCATCAAAAAATAGCCAAATCGCCGCCCGCTGAGGCCCAATTGAAGCGTTTGGGCAATGTCTTGAATCGAAACGCCCAAATTTTGCGCCCGAGCGCGGTCTATTTCTAAACGAATTTCGGGTTTGGTAAACTTCAAATTGACATCGCTGGCCTGAAATACAGGGCTTTCTGACACTTTTTTCATCATTTCGGGCACAATTTTTTTGAGCTTTTCGTAGCTACTGGCCTGAATCACAAATTGAACGGGCAGCGACGAGCCGCGTTGCCCCGTCTGAATGGTCTGGTCTTGGCTCACAAAAATGCGCCCACCTGCCACTTTTTTCATTTTAGCTTGGAGACTTTCGGCAATTTGCATCTGCGAACGGTCGCGCAGATCGCGTTCGGTCAGGGCTATTCTAACAAAACCCAAATTGGTAGAACTCGACCCAAATCCAGGCGAGGTAATGGTCATAACCGACTCTGCTTCGCCCGGTTTTAGCTCTCCTTTTACAATTTCTGCCAATTTTATCACAAACTGGTCGGTAAAATCAAACGTAGAACCTTCGGGTAGCGTGGCTTGTATGCGCATTTGTTTGCGGTCTTCCATAGGAGCTAACTCAGACGGAATGGCCTCAAATTTAAACAAAGCGTAAATGATGCCAATAAACCCAACCATAAGCACCCACGCCAACCAACGCACCTGCATAAAACCTTCAAGAGAGGATTCGTAAGCAGCATTGAGCCACTTAAAAAACGGTTCGGTTACCCGATAAAACCACGGCTGTTGGTGGCGGGCTTTCAATAATTTAGAACTCAACATGGGCGTAAGCGACAACGACACAAACGCCGAAATAATAACCGACCCAGCCACCACAATTCCAAACTCCCGAAACAGCCGCCCCGTGAGCCCTTGCAGAAAAATAACGGGCAAAAAAACCGCCGCCAGCGTAACAGTGGTAGAAATAATGGCAAAATAAATTTCTTTGGAACCACTCATGGCCGCTTGCCAAGGCGTTTGGCCTTCTTCAATTTTGGTGTAAATGTTTTCTAATACCACAATGGCATCGTCCACCACCAAGCCAATAGAAAGCACAATGCCGAGCAGCGTGAGTACATTGATAGAAAACCCGCAAATGTACATGATGAAAAATGCCCCAATCAACGACACTGGAATGGCCGTGAGCGGAATAAACGTGCTGCGCCAGTCGCGCAAAAACAAGAAGATAATCAAAGCCACCAGCCCAAAAGCAATAAAAACGGTTTCTTCCACTTCTTTGATAGACCGCCGCACCAAGCGCGTGTAGTCGGAGTTGATAACGAGTTTTAAGTCGGCGGGGAGTTCTTTTTCAATTTGGGCTACGCGCTTATATACTTCGTCGGCAATGGCAATTTGGTTGGCCCCAGGTTGCGGCACAATGGCCAAACCCACGCCTGGTTCGCCGTCGCGGCGCATGAGCGTGCGCTCGTTTTCGGGGGCCAATTCGACTTTGCCAATGTCCTGAAACTTCACCACGCGGTCGGCTTCTTCTTTGACAATGAGGTTGCTAAAATCTTCGACGGTTTGCATGCGGCCCAAGGTGCGCACGGTCAGCTCGGTAGCTTTTCCTTCAATGCTGCCCGACGGCAACTCCACGTTTTGACGACCGAGCGCCGTCAGCACGTCGGAAGCCGTAAGGCGGTAAGAAGCCAACTTGACGGGGTCAATCCACAGCCGCATGGCGTATTTTTTTTCGCCCCAAATCTGAATCGAACTCACCCCCGCAATGGTCTGAATTCGTTCTTTTACTTGGCGGTCGGCAATGTCATTTATTTCTAAAAGGCTGCGCTTGGTGCTGCGCAAATTCAAAAACATGATGGGCTGCGAGTCGGCATCGGCTTTCATTACAATCGGCGGGTCCACGTCGTTGGGAAGCTGCCCCAATGAGCGCGACACGCGGTCGCGCACGTCGTTGGCGGCAGTTTCTAAGTCCACGCTTAAATCAAACTCTACTGTGATGCTGCTGCGCCCGTCGCGGCTGGTCGAAGACAAAGTGCGGATGCCCGATATGCCATTGATAGATTCTTCGAGCGGCTCGGTAATTTGCGACTCAATGATTTCGGCGTTGGCTCCCGTATAAACCGTGGACACGTTGATAACGGGCGGCTCCACGCTCGGATACTCCCGAACGCCCAAATACGAAAAGCCGATTGCCCCAAAAATGACAATCAGCAGCGACATCACGATGGCCAGCACGGGCCGCTGAATACTGGTAGTTGATAAAGATGCCATTGTTTTTTTGTTAATTTCTAATGTCTATTTCGCCGCCTGGTTTTACTTGCATTACGCCCGACGTAATGAGAGTATCGCCAGTGTTTAGTCCTTTTATTATTTCAATAGTACGGTCTAAGCGGGTGCCAATTTCTACTTTGACGGGTTCAGATTTGTGGTTTCGTACCACAAATACCTTATGGCCTTGCGCGTCGGGTACAACGGCTTCGGTGGGTACTACGATGGCCCCTTTTTTGGAACTCAACACCACTTCCACTTTGGCAAACGACCCTGGAATGAGCGAGCCGTCCATGTTTGGGCTGGTGGCACGCAGCGTCAGGGTGCGGGTGTTGGGGTCTATTTTTGACTCAACAGCATAAACCGTGCCCGTGTGTTGCTGCTCGCCGCCTTCGACCGTAAAAACTACTTTTGCCCCTTTGCGCACCATGCTGGCGTATTTGGCGGGAATTGAGAAGTCTATTTTGGCGGGTATTTGGCTCGTCAAAACGGTAATGCGCGTGGCGGGCGATATGTAGCTGCCGTTGCTGATGTAGCGCAACCCCGTGCGACCGTTGAAAGGTGCTCTGATGACCGTTTTGGCAATTTGGGCTTTCAAGTTTTCGATGTCGGCTTTTATGGAGTTGAGGTTGGTAATACTCACGTCGTAGTCGCGCTGGCTGATGGCTTCTTTTTCGAGGAGCTTTTTTTGCCGCTCTTCGTTTACTTCGGCCAATTTTTTCTGGTAGCCCATTTTTTGGATTTGTGCCTGCAACTCGTCATCGTTGAGGCGCACCAAAATTTGCCCCTTAGATGCAAAATCGCCCTCCTTAAAATTGATGGCCGTAGCCCGTCCTGCTATTTCTGACCTAATTTCCACTTCTTCGTTCGGAATAATTGTACCCGTAGATAAAATTTTGTCTTCCAAATCTTGGTCTTTCACCACCATTATTTCTACGGGAGCAGGCCCGCCCTTGCCGCCGCCGCCCGCTGGTTTGGTACTGCCGCCTTTGGGGTCGGTTTGGGCCGCACTTTTACTGCCTTCGGTTTTGGTTTTTTCTTCTTTGGCAAACAGCAACGGTTTCAGACGTGGATAAAAAGCCAGGGCTGTAATGAGCAAAATAACGATGATGGTTAGGAGTGTTTTGGTAGCCTTGTTCATATAAATTAGGAATATTACAATACAAATGTCGTATAGATAAACAAACAAAAGCGCGAATTGATTTGCCGAACGACCAATTTAAAGTTTGTGTCGGCCAACTCAACAAAAAAAGCGACGCTTGGAAGCATCGCTTTTTGGGTTGGCTGCGTTGTGGCAGGCCAATGGTGCGTTTCCAGGGCTATTTACAGGCTTTTTTCATGCCTTCTACCGAGTCTAAGCCCCAGTTTGGTGCAATGACACTGGCAGGTTTGAAGTCGGCAAACTTTTGGGCAGCTACCTGAATTTCGGGGCAGGCTTTGTCGGCGCCACCACCAAACTGCGCGGGTGTATTGAAAACCATCATGGCTTTTAAGGCGTAAGCGCGGGGGTTTTGGGCATTTATGCCTTTGGCACGGGCTATGGCGTTTTCAAAGGAAGCCCCGTATTTGGTCCAGCGGGCGGGGCCATCTACCGAAATGCGCATCATGGCTACTTGGGCTTTTAGTACTTCTGTTTCGTCGGGGGTTGGTACGTTTTGTTTTTCCAATTTGGCAATAAACGCATCGGCTTTGTCGAGGTACTGGTCAATGTTGGTGGCTTCTTTTTGGCGCATGGCCATCAGCGTGTAAGTAAGCGCGGCGTAGTAATTGGGCAGCCATTCGGTGGTTTCGGAGCTACCAATTCTTTCAAATTTGTTGGCTACGTCTTGCAGGGCTGTTAGGTCTTTGGCCGCGCCCATTTCGGCGAGGGTTGCGCCCATTGCTTGCACAAAACGCTCGTTTTCGGTGGCATTGGCAAAGTTTACAGTTACCAAAAAAGCGATGGTCAGAATTACATTTTTCATGGTTGGGTGCGTATCGTCGCCACGTTGGGTTTGGTGATTGATAAAATGAACTACTTTGATGGCTCAAAAGTAGCGCAGCCCCGCCCAACGAAGAATCTATTGCTGACCGAACAACGGTTTTGATAGATGAAGCGTAGATTTTTGTGTTTTGACTTTTTTGAGAAATATTTTTATATTAAATTAATATATATATTTTTGTAAAAAAACTTATTAACACCATGAAAGCATTACTCATTGCCGCCCTTTTTTGCTTCCTAAACGTGTCGGCTTTTGCGCAGGCGCGGGTCATTCCCTTTTCTGATACCACCAAGCTGGGAATTGAGTTGGCTAAATTGAAAAAACAGTACCGAGAACCAGGTAGAAAAGACTGGGAAAAGAACATTGAACAGCAACATTTTTACCAATGGAAACATTTTAAAGAAAAAGTAGGGCGATACTTTGTACGAAACAAAGCGGGGTTTGAGGTATCTTACCAAACATACGTCAATAAAGATGGCAAGATAGATTATTTATTATACCAAATAAAAAGCCCAATTTCGGATTCGTTGCACGCTATTTTCAAAGAAAAACTTCAGCAATATGCCGATAGTTATACCGATAGCCTTAAGATGGCTTCTGTATTGTCTGGTTACGACCGAGTTGGCATTATCTTGAAAGAACGGAAGCCAACCAAAGGCCACACGCTGGTTACGGTAGAGGAAGCCCAAGCAACCACGCAGCCTGATACCGTTAAAATATTGAATTTGAGCGGATTAGGACTCGAAGAGGTGCCCGCCGAAATATATCGTTTTGCCAATTTGGAAGAACTATTTTTGGGAGGAAACGAGATAAAAACAATCAACATTGACTTGAAGCGGCTGCCCAAACTCCAAATGCTTTACTTGGGAAACAATGGCCTCACCGACGGTAGTTTGAGCTTAATACCCAACAAAACATTGCAGATTTTAAACTTGCAGGACAATGCATTTA
>REAB01000221.1 GCA_004293645.1 Cytophagia bacterium
TGCGGTGGTCAAAAAAAACAGCAAATTTATCAATGGATTTGGATTACCCAAAGAAAATTTGGCCTAAAACTTGATATTTAACACAGTTCATGACAAAAAATTGTGTAATCTAACTACAAACCTCAAATCTCAAACCACGCTATGTTTGTCAAAAACTATTTTTTCGGTATTGTAGTGGGGCTTTGTGCCTTATTTGCGTTGGCCATGAAAGCCACTGTGTATCAGGCCGAACCGCCCAAATCTACCCCAAAAACCGACGAAACGGCTTTTGCCAATTATTGGTTTGGGGGCAAAGCCGAAATAAGCAGCTACGACTTACAGCAAGCCCAATACGGCGCGTTGAATCCAGGCGAAGCGGTGTTGGTATTTGTTACCGAAGATTTTAGAACCGACACGCAGGTGAAATCAGAATCGGAGCAGAGCCGCCAAAAAGCAACGCCCGTGTTGAAACTCAACGCCATCAAACGCTTCAATACGGGTGTGTACGATTACTCGCTTTACACATCGGTTTTTACGCCCATCAACCGCACGCTTTTTCCGCAAACCCTCAAAGTGTCGTTTACGGCGCAAGACTGGTGCGGACAGACTTTTACCCAACTCAACGCCCGAAATAGCGGCTTTCAATTGACGGGTCGCTCTTATTTTGAAAATGAAGTGGTGGAAGATTATAGCATCGAAAAAGCGTTGCTCGAAGACGAAATTTGGACACGCTTGCGCCTCAATCCCAGCGAGTTGCCCACTGGAAAAATAAAATTGATTCCGAGTGTAAGCATAGCGCGCTTGCGCAAACAAAAAATGGAAGCCTTGCCCGCCACCGCCACACTAACCGACTACGCAGGAAAAAAATTTACGGGTAAAATGCTCAAAACATACACCATTCAATACGCCGACGAGCGGCAATTGGCCATTGTTTTTGAGGGGGCTTTTCCGCACCAAATTGTGGGTTGGGAAGATACTTATACCAGTCGGGGTAAAGCCTTGACTACCCGCGCTGTTCTCAAAAAAAGCCTCCAAAGCGACTATTGGAACAAAAATGCCCCCCAATTTGCCCCACTCCGCGATTCGCTACGGCTGCGTTAATGCGTTGTTGTTAAGTAGTTTGGTATAAATAAACGACGTTTCAATTTTGTATAAAACTTTGATAATAAGCACTTTGCGATTCTATTGACTATCGACTATTGACCGTGGACTACTTAAGTAACTGGCTACTTGCGCAACAGCGGTGGCGAGTGGTACTGAAATATCAAACGGCAACACCCGCAAATGGAGCGAATTTTGGTATTGAAAAGAAGCTAAAGGTAGTTCAAAAGCGGCGTGTTTGGGGTAAATGAGGCACACTTCTTGGGCTTCGTATTTTTGACCGTAAGCGTATAGTTGGTACAAATCGGCTTGGTCAATGCCGTAATTGCTTTTGGTAGTGTCAATCCATTTCCACTTGGTATCGAGTACCAATAGCTGGTTGTTTTGGCGCAGTACCAAGTCGGGACGCAGGCCAAATTTGCGCTCGCCCGCGTGATTGGCAATGAGGTAGTGTGCATTGTCTTGCAAGACCACTTCGTAATTGGGCAAATACAGCCGAAACCCCCGCGCTACGTACGCCTCAAACAGCCGCTCCATCGGAAACAAAAGCGACAAATTGGCGCTCTGCCCCGCTTGTCCCGCCCATGCTTGTTCTTTTAGCAGCACCGCCGCCCACCGCATGGCCGAGGCGTAGCGGTCAAAGCGTCGGTCGGTTGGAACAATTGCGTCAAAATCGTTTTTTAGGTTTTCTGAAGCGGGTACTTCTTCAAAAATGAAGCGCAGTTGGCGCAGTTTGGTTTGGTTGGTGGCACTTCGACTGCGGCGTTGAAGCGCCACAATGCAGCTTTTGAGAAGTCGGTTGGGGGCAATGTTTGCTACAAATTCGTCGTAACATACCCAAAACCGTTCTTGTTGTGCAAAATTTTGTACTATATGCTTGTTAATGAGCAGTTTACCACGCAACAGCGGAGCGTTGTCTTCTTCTTCAACGTAGTTTTTTTGTAGTCCTTGCCGCACAATTTTTTCGATTTCTTCTACAAAAGCGGCCACAAAAACTTCCCAAAACGGCAAGTTGGCATTTTTTAAGTGCGCCGTGGGCAGACTCCGAAACGGCGTGTTGGGCAAGCAGCGGAGCATTTGCAAAACGATGGCGCAGCCCTCGGTGGGTGTTTGGGCGGTTTTTGGCAACACCTCAATTTGCGTACCGTCGGTTGTTTCGATGAGACCTACGTAGTTTTTTACCTGCAAACATTCGCGGCCTTTTTGCACAAAAAAACGCAACACCGCATCGGTTTCTTGGCTCACGGCAAATGCTTTGAGGCTGTCGAAAGCGGCGGCGGGCAGTACAATCTCGTTTGGTGCTGCTGGTTGCGTTGATTGCGTCGGAGACGCAAAACCGTGCAACCGCAGCGGCAGACCGTCCCGTTTCAAATCGGGGTTAGCGTAATTTTCTGCGCGACGAATGGTGCCAAATTCGGTCAAAAAATAAATCATGGCTTTTCATAAATCCATCTGAAAGTGTCGCGGGGCAGCTCGTCGTAGCGTTTTTCGGTGAGCAGCGGGTTTATTTGGTAGGTAATTATTGGCTCGTAGCTTTCCAATATTTCGCCAAACAGCGCATCTTCGCGCCGCGTTGAATATTCCATTTTCACCTGCACTAATTTGGCATCGGTGGGTTTTCCCCAGCGTTCATTGTCGCCCAAGACGAGCTGAATTTTGCGCCAATCGTCATAAAAATACTCTTGCAGCAACGGAATCAACTGATTTTTGAAGACCTCGCAAAGCGCCTCAAACGTATCAACGGGCATCAAATAAGCGTGGCCCAGGGTGTGGTCGCGGTCGTAGAGGCGTTCTACGCGCTCGTTGAGGGTGCGGAGCAATTGTGCCAAATCGGTATTTTCTATTCTGTTTTCGGCCAGTAGGGCGGCATCGGGCAAACATTCCCAAAACTGAAATCGCCGCCGCAGGGCCGTGTCGAGCAGCGCAATGGAGCGGTCGGCGGCGTTCATGGTGGCCAGTACGTACAAGTTGGCTGGCACTCCAAAACGCTCCTGCGAATAGGGCAGCGTAAGCCAAAGTTCGTTGGCATTACCCAGCCGCTTGGCAGGTTCAATGAGCGTTATCAATTCGCCAAAAACCTTAGAAATATTGGCGCGGTTTATTTCATCAATAATCAGAAAATGGGGAGAAGCCGTTGCCAATTTGGCCGCGCGGACTTCGGGGGCATCGTCCAAGCAACCCGCCATGCTTTGGTAGCCTGCCTTGCGCAAAGCCGCCAAACAAGCCTCCTGAAAAACGCCTTTTTTTACCTTATAATTAACCTGCCCACCCACAGCTTCGGGCCTAATTCCTTCTACAAACTCTTCATAACCAAACGATTGATGAAAAGTAACAAAATGGTGCGAGTAATTTTGGCAATAGCCCTGCGCTCGGTGGGTTTTGCCCGTGCCAGGCGGACCGTAGAGTATCAAATTGAGCGGAATTGGGGGGCGTTCGACGGCGGTTGTCAGATAGTCTATTTGACTTTCGGCAACTTCGTTGTCCAGTTTTTGCAGTTCATAATCGGGGTTTTCAACCAACCTAAAAAGCTCCTGCCTGACTCCTTCGGCTTCAGCAGCGCGGTAAATGAGCGGGTTGTGTGCGTCTTTTTTGATGCTCGACACCGCCGTGTCTCTCAATTCTAACAAACAGCTCTGCCAGTTTTTTTGCAAAAGCGGGTTGTCCAAAACCCCAAAGTTTTTGAAGCCAATGGTGGTTTCGACAAATTTTGAGTTTTGGCTACAATCTTTGAACACCAATTGCAGTTTTTCCAATTGCTCAATCCCCGACCTTTTGAGCATCATTGTTATCCAGGTGTCACCTTTTTCTTTACAAATGCTCAGTGCCGTCCTAAAATTGATATTGGCCGAAATGCCGAGGTCTTTGCGCACCACAAACGAAATGCGTGGGTCGTTTTCGGTAACGTCAATGTTGTCAATGAGTTCTTTGAGGAGCGTAAAAAACTTCATAATGGCCTCACGGTGGCCTATTTCGCGTAGTTTGGCAACCAATTGTTGCTTTTGAGTAGTAGGTGTTTCCATATTTTTAATTTGTTTTTCTTTTAAAAAACACAAATCCATTTTCCTCTTTTATCAACTCCAAATTACGGTTGCGGTAGTAATCGTCGGCGCGGTCAATGCGGGCTATCACAAAAGTAGGTTTATCAACGGGGCCGTTCAAGAGCCAATTTTCGTCGCTGGCTTCTGGGCGGCTGCCCATTGGTTTTTGAAAATAGTACAAATGCGCGTAGCTATGAAATCCCACGGGCGACACATACACGTCTTGCCCGCGTTTAGATTCGTAAAAATCAATGACCGTTCGTTGCGAGTAACCTTCGATTTTGGGTACCACAATGGCGGTGTAAACCATCAAACAAATGGCAGTACTCAAAAACAAGCACTTAACGGCAAACCAGCCACATTTTTGCCAAATGAACAAACAATACAACACCACCGCAAAATAAATCGCACCGATGCCCCACTCCCAGCCGCCCCATTCTACGGGGGCGCGTAGGTTGGCCACTGCAAAGGCATCGTCAATGCGGGGCACAATTTGGGGCGCGTACATACCCACCAACGGCACTGCCACCAGCACGGCAGCCATCAAAAAGCCGATAACTCCTGTCAAAACCGTAGCCCAGCGCGGCCATTTTACGTCGCCGTTGAGCCAATTATAGAGGTGCAACGCTGCCAAATAAGAAAGCGGAAAATAGGCCATGGAGCTGTAATGCACAATTTTGGTTTTAACAATCGAAAACACAATCATCACCACCCAAAACAAAGCCAGCATGAAAATAGAGAAAGTTTGATATTTGTTATCTGATATTTGATATTTGACAGCTGATATTTGATATCTGATATTTGATATTTGAAAAACGTATTTCATTCCCAGTACCGAAATGGGAAAACAGCCGAGTAGCACCACCACAAAATGATAATAAAATGGCTCACCGTGGTCGGCTTCGGAAGTAGCTCCGAGGCGGTAGAGGTATTCTAAAAATGCCAAAAACGTATCCCAACCGCTCTCCACAACAAGCAACGCCACCCAGCTTGCGCCCACCAAAGCCGCCGTACCGCCATAGACGAGCAACTGTTTGAAAGAAACCACGGGCCGAAACCGATTGAATACCCAAACCAACCCCAGCGTGAGCGTTGGAATACCCACGCCCACGGGCCCTTTGGTCCAAACGGCCAAACCCGCGAAAAGCCCCGCCCAAAAAAAGCGGGCTACGTTGCTGGTCGGCATTTGCAATGCCGACCCCGATAGCTTCGGATTTGCAATCCGAACCGAAACAGGTGTAAGGCACACCACGCTCAAAAACATAAAATAATTGAAAGTAGGGTCAATAATACCCGATTTGAAGTACAAATGAGGCGTAAAAGAGCCCAGATAAGCCAAAGCCCACAAAAAACCAAACCGCTTGTTGATGAGGCTTTTACCCACAAAAAAAAGCGTGAGTAGCGTAACAACACCCATCACCGCGTTGGGGAAACGGGCAGCAAACTCATTGACCCCAAAAATTTTCATAGACAGCACCTGCAACCAAAAAAACAACGGTGGTTTTTCCCAAAACGGCTTGAAGTTTATCTGTACTCGCCAGTAGTTTTGGGTCAGCAGCATTTCGCGGGCCGACTCCGCAAAGTTGATTTCGTCCCAATCGAACAAATGCACATTGCCCAAAAACGGCACAAAAAATAACAACGCCAGCAAGGCAACTGTCCAGGGAGATTCTAATTTTTTAATCATTGTTTGTTGAAAATTGGTGGTAAAAAATCACCGCTACGCCCGTGCCGAGCAACGAACCAGCATAAACATCTACCAAAAAGTGCTGCAATAAATACATTCTTGAATACGCCACGGCCACCGCCACCGCCAGCCACACTAATTTAAAAGCCCGATTTTCTGTCCAAAAAGCCAACAGCGCGTAAAGCGCAAAAGCCGATGCCGTATGCCCCGACGGAAAACTGTGCCAAAGGTGCAACTCAACGCCTTCGACGCGGTGCAAATAACCGAGCATTTTGGCAAAATACTGCGCGGGGCGGGGTTCGGTGGCAAAAAACTGGGTTTTTATCAATTGTGAAATCAGCCCCGATACCACAAAAGCACCCAAAATTAACGCCCCCTTTCGACGCGACCACAGCAAGGCCAGCAAGCCCACGGCCGCGCAAAATCGCCCGTCGCCCAGGTGCGTAACGTAGGGAAACACCGCGTCTGCCAAGTGGCTATGCGCCCGATTGACCCACAAACTGACAATGCCTTGACGGTATAAGACTTGTAAAACCGAGGCCGCCAACAGCAACAAAGCGTAGGGAACAAAGAAAAAAGATTGGGCTTTTAAGAACGTGCGAAAATTCATGCCGCAAAGATACACAACAACTTTTTGTCATTGTTTTTTCAAAATCAGAAAAATACCGTAACTTTGCGACCCATTTTGAGCAGAGTGCAATTGAAACCGTTGGCACAATACGATATTGAGATTCAAGGGCTTAAACTCGACAAATACGTTTTCGAGTATGAGTCAGATAGACTGTTTTTTGAGGCTTTGGCGCAAGATTTAGTCCAGTCGGGGCATTTTAAGGCTATTTTAAACCTTGAAAAAACCTCGACCATGGTCATTATAGACTTTCATATTGTGGGCGAGATTGATTTAATTTGCGACCGCAGTTTGGAGGAGTTCAAAGAACCCATTGACCTCGAAGAGCGGTTGATTCTTAAATTTGGCGACCACAATGAAGAGCTTTCGGACGAAATCATGTTGATAAAACAAGAAACAGCTCGCATCAACGTTGCCCAGTCTATTTTCGACTTCATTGCCTTGTCGTTGCCTATGAAGCGGCTTCACCCGCGTTTCAGAACTGACGATGAAGATGGCGAAGACGAAGAAGGTGTGTTGGTTTTTTCGTCAGATTTAGCCAAACAAAGTGAGATTTTAGACCAACCAATACCCCAACCAACTGCTGACCCTCGGTGGGAAGCATTAAAAAAATTGAAGAAATAATTACCCCCTGCCCCGCGAGGGGGGCGTGATACAAACCAAACAAATAATTCTCCTGCGGGGCAAGGGGACACACTTACAACAATGGCACATCCAAAACGAAGACATTCAACAACCCGCCGCGATAAGCGTCGCTCGCACGATGCACTGGGTACAAAACAATTGGCTACCGACTCTACTACGGGCGAGGTACACGTGATGCACCGCGCTCACGTATTTGAGGGCAACCTTTACTACAAAGGCAAGGTAGTTATTGAAGATTATCAGTAAAATTGAGCTGGTAAATTCTGGGCTTTGAAGGCATTTCGTGGCAATTTTCGCAGAAAGTTGTGGCGAAATGCTTTTTTAGTACGCACTAAGTGCTATTTTTACGGCTCATTTTGCTTTAAATCCTCTTTGAAAAACCCACCCTACTGGAATGAAAATCGGAGTTGATGCAATGGGCGGCGATTTTGCGCCCCAAGCTATTGTAGAAGGTGTTGTTGCGGCAGCCCAAAACCTACCCGCCGACGTTCAGATTGTGTTGGTGGGCAAGCAAGACATAGTGTCAGCGTTGCTGCGGCAGTGTGGCTATGATGGCGCGCAAATTGAAATAGTAGCCGCCGACGAAACCATCGAAATGGGCGAACACCCTGCTTTGGCACTCAAACAAAAACCCAATTCCAGCATCGGGGTTGGGTTTGGTCTTTTAAAAACCAACGCCATTGATATTTTTTGTAGCGCGGGCAACACGGGCGCTATGCTGGTAGGAGCTATGTTTAGCATCAAAACGTTGGCGGGTTTGCCGCGCCCAGCTATTGCAGGTTTTGTGCCACAAAAGAGCGGTGGCTACGCCGTTATGCTTGATATTGGGGCAAACGCCGACTGCAAACCCGAAATGCTCGAACGTTTTGGCATCATTGGTTCTATTTTTGCCCAGCATACTTTCAATATCGAAAATCCACGGGTAGCTTTGATGAATATTGGCGAAGAAGAACAAAAAGGTACTATCTTGGCCCAAGAAACCTACAAATTGCTCCAAGCCAATCCGCAGATTAATTTTGTAGGAAACATAGAAGGCAAAGATTTTTTTGACGATAAAACCGATGTCATTGTTACCGACGGATTTACGGGCAATGCGATGTTTAAATTGGCCGAATCGTTTTATAATTTGGCCACCTACCGAGGTATCAAAGACGAACTGATAGATAAAATGAACTACGAAGCAGTGGGCGGCACGCCACTGGTGGGCGTAAATGGAAACGTGATGATTGCCCACGGAATGTCGTCGGCTTTGGCCATTGAAAACATGATTGAATGGGCGCGCAAGCAAGTAGCAGCGCAGGCTTACATTCAGATTGCGAAAGCACTGGCCTAACGCAAATTAACAATTGAATGACTGACCAAAAAACGGTTGGTCATTAACCATCAACTATAAAATGAGTCAAATTCGTGCGGCTATTACGGGAGTGCAAGGTTATGTCCCCGACTACATACTGACCAATGCCGAGTTAGAAAAAATGGTTGATACCACCGACGAGTGGATTACCACGCGGACGGGTATCAAAGAGCGGCGCATCTTGAAAGGCGAAGGCTTGGGTACGTCGTACTTGGGCGCACAGGCGGTGAAGGGGCTTTTAGAAAAAACCAACACCGCTCCGCAAGACATTGACCTCCTCATTTGTGCTACCACAACCCCCGATTTTGTGTTTCCTGGCACGGCCAATCTCATCTGCAACATGGTGGGTATCAAAGACATTGGTAGTTTTGACGTGCAAGCCGCTTGTTCGGGCTTTTTGTACGCCCTGACGGTGGGTACGCAATTTATCGAAACAGGCAAATACCGCAAAATAATTGTGGTGGGTGCCGACAAAATGTCGGCCATTGTAGATTACCAAGACCGTACTACTTGTGTGTTGTTTGGCGACGGCGCGGGCGCGGTTTTGCTCGAACCTACTACCAATGGCTTGGGCGTACTCGATACCATTATCCGTTCAGATGGCGCGGGGCAGCCTCATTTGCACCAAAAAGCGGGCGGCAGCCGCTACCCACCTACCCACGACACCGTGGACAAACGCTGGCACTATGCCTACCAAGACGGCCCCGCAGTTTTTAAGTTTGCCGTCGTAAATATGGCCAATGTCTCGGCCGAAATTATGCAACGAAACCACCTTACTGGCGACGACGTGGCGTGGCTCGTACCGCACCAAGCCAACAAACGCATTATCTTGGCCACCGCCAACCGCATGAATATTGGCATGGATAAAGTAATGCTCAACATTCACAAATACGGCAATACCACCGCCGCTACCATTCCACTTTGCCTTTGGGACTACGAATCGCAACTCAAAAAAGGCGATAACCTCGTTTTGGCGGCTTTTGGTGGGGGCTTCACGTGGGGCGCAGCTTATCTCAAATGGGCTTATTGATGGCCGATTATTCAATTACAAATTCACAATTTACCAATAATTACGCATGGCAACAACCGCAGACATTAAAAACGGTTTGGTTCTTAATTTTAACAATGACCTATTTCAAATCATTGAATTTCAGCACGTTAAGCCTGGCAAAGGCAATGCTTTTGTGCGCACTCGTCTCAAAAGTCTCACGAGCGGGAAAGTGATAGACAATACTTTTTCTTCGGGTGCTTCTATTTTTCCAGTAAGGGTAGAACGGCGCGGGTTTCAGTTTTTGTACAAAGACGACGTGGGCTATAACTTTATGGACAACGAATCTTTTGACCAAATTACGCTCGACGAAAAACTGGTAACGGGCGCAGATTTGATGAAAGAAGGCCAACCCGTTGAAATATTAATCAACACCGAAAACGAAGCACCACTCACCTGCGAGTTGCCCGCATTCGTAGAATTGGCAGTAACGTACTCAGAACCAGGCATTAAAGGCGACACCGCCAACAACCCCCGCAAGGCCGTAGAAGTGGAAACGGGAGCCCGTATCATGGTGCCGATGTTTATTGAACAAGGGCAAAAAATAAAAGTAGATACCCGCAACTACGACTACGTAGAACGAGTAAAATAAGAAATTATATGTTAGTGTAAATTATAGACTGGTAATATAGGAGATTTATTAATTTTGAGGAAATATATTAACCCTCAATAAAATGGCACAGATAGAAATAATTA
>REAB01000222.1 GCA_004293645.1 Cytophagia bacterium
TAGACTCTTTTTTATCGCAGCAGCTTTGCACAATTTTAGAATTTCTTGATTGATATAAATTAAACTATTATTATTTTTTATATAATTAAATTGTCTATTAAAAACCAAACAAAAATAGAGAGAAGTTTTGCCCTTTGATTTAACAGCTTATACTTGTATTGATGCGGTTTATAAAATTGCCAATGTTGCTGGGGGGAGTTCTTGCCAGTTTATTCCTGCTTGGTAAGGCACAACTCTCATGGGATAAATATCTGATGCCTCTGACTATAATTCTATGATTTTTGGCACTCTCTGATAATGGCAGGTTGTTGGAGAAGCACTCAGAAGTATGCGCAATGTTTTGGAAAATATCGGTTTTATGCTTAAAAATCTCCTCAAAAAACGCCTGTGTTTATGTTTGTCTTAACCCAACAATCGTCGGTTGCCAATCATTTTTTAGCCGAACTGCGCGATGTTCAAATTCAGCAAGACCGCCAGCGTTTTCGGCGCAATCTGGGTCGTTTGGGCGAGTTATTGGCCTACGAAATATCCAAAACAATGGCCTACAAACAGGCCGAAATCGAAACCTCTTTGGGAAAATCTGAAACGCAATTGCTGCGCCAATCGCCCGTTTTGGCTACTATTTTGCGGGCAAGTTTGCCGTTTCACCAGGGGTTTTTAAACTATTTTGACGCTGCCGACAGCGCCTTTATTGGTGCGTATCGAGGGCATCACATCAATGATGACGAGTTTGAAGTAGAAATGGACTACATCACCGCACCCGACTTGAACGGGCGGCCTCTCATTTTGATGGACCCAATGCTGGCCACGGGGCGTTCCATTGAGAAAGTATATCACGCATTGTTGCGTTTTGGTATTCCGTCGCAAACACACATTGCGGCGGCTATTGCCAGTCCTGAGGGCGTGCGGTTTGTACAACAACGAATGCCGCAGTGCCGCCTGTGGCTTGGGGCCATAGACAAAAGCCTCAACGCGCAATATTACATTGTGCCAGGCCTCGGCGATGCGGGCGACTTGGCCTTTGGACCCAAAATGTAAGGCTCAATATCAACAAAAAAGCGCGGCACTCATGGAGTACCGCGCTTTTTTGTTGAATAAATTTTGGATTACTTGTTCAACAACTCGTCGAAAGTAAGTGACACGTAGTACATAGCTCCAACCGTTGGATTACCGTAGGCCTGAAAATAAGGTGTACCCAAAATGTTTGAACCACCCACTTTCAAAATTGACTTCATACTCGACAATTTGAAGCTCATTTGTGCATCTAAGTTACTAATCGCAGGAACTATTGTATTTTGGTTAATTTGAACTCCCAAACCTTGCGAAGCAGCTGTTGGAGCAGTAAACCCAGACTCCCAAACAAAAGACTGCTGATGTTTGAAGTTAATATTAAAACCAATTTTAGAGCCATTTACGCTGCGATTACCAAAGCCTACATTCCAACGATAGGTGGGGGTGTTGAAACCTGCTGTCTGTAACTCAGGGGTGGGCGTAAAGTTGTTCAATTTGTTATTGGCAATGTTGGCACTCAACGTGAAGCTCTTTGGTAAGTTATAATTTAAACCAATGGCCCAGCCCGAAGCTGTAATATCAGAAGTGCTGTTGGCAGGCATCGAAAAGCCATCAAAATTACTCACTAAAAAACCTGTTTCATTGGCAAGACCTGCAGCGGCTGGCCCTCTTGATTGTATAAGTGTAAGACCTCCGATAAAATCTTTGTAAACACTGTAATAATAATAGGCATCAACAAACAATTTTTTATTGATAACACCACGATAACCAATTTCGTAGTTTACTACGCGCTCAGGCTTAAACTCGCGGGGTTTAAATGCTTTGGCTTGCAAAGAACCCACGTTTGCAGTTGCAGCCAATGCCAATACTGCATTGCTAATGTTTGCTTGAATGGCCCCTGGCAATTGCGCCTGCACGCCTGCTGCAATAGCTGCTTGAATAACCGCTGGTACGTTAGGGATTTGCCCTGCTGCTACTCCTGCTTGTACTGCCGATGTAACACCTGCCGTAACTTGTTGTGTAATAAAAGCCACCGCTTGTTGTTGGGTGGCGGGGTTGGCAGCAGAGGCTTGTACAGCCGCACCATACGCCGACACGTCGGCGGGTAAGTAGGCAGTACCCAAATTGAGGCGGGTATAAAATTCGGGCAAACCACCAATCAAACGCCCAGAACCCGGTACTTGCAAATCTATGTACTGGTTTTGAGTGGTTGGAATACGGAAGCCTGTTTGGTAAGAAACGCGGAAGTTGTGCTGGCCAAAAGTAGCAACTGCTGACACGCGCGGTGTGAATTGTCCTGCAAAATTTTGGTTTTTGTCGTAGCGTACCGAACCCGAAATTTTTAAGAAGTCAATTTGTTTGGCAGCTTGGATAAACGCGCCATACTCGTTGATTGTAATTTTACCATTGCGGCCATCTACTTTATCAGCAAAAAGTGTGCCGTCAGAAACCAATTGATATTGGCGAACGTTTGCTCCAATCAACACATCGGCAAATTTAATTTGGTTCTTGAAATTATAAAGACCTTCGGCGTGGTATAAATTAGATTTGTCGGTAAATGCGCCACCGCCTTCAGCAATAGATGTATTGCGAACCTTGTCTAACAAATCGTTGTAGGCTTGCGTGCCAGGCACAGGCCTTCCAGTATCAGCAACGCCACGGGCTGTAGCATGAGCAGCACTTTCGGCTTGCCCCGCCCCGCGTGCTTGAGCAAATGCCCCCACATACTGGCCAAACCAGTTATTATTGCTTTTCCAAGCGTTTTCCATGAACACACCCACCAAACCAGCAGTATATGACTGCCCAGAACGCTCTTGGGTAGTGTAAGCTCTTACCAAGAAATTGTCTCCTTTCAGTTCAAGTTTGGCTTGGGTTAAATTAAAGTTGCGCAGTGAATAGCGTCCATTACCAGTATAAACGGTTGTGCCGTAGCCATAGTTTACTTGGGCAACTGCCTCCACTTTTTCTGATAAACGGTAATGCAACGCACCATTAAATTTAAAACTTTTGGTATTGTAATCTACTAAATCTTTCTCTAAAAATCCAGTACGGCTTACAATACTGTTTGGTATTAAGCTCAGTGCAGCTGCAGGAAGCAATTTTGCAGCAATAAGACTGTTAGCTACGCCACGCATGTTAGTTGCAACTTCGTCGCCGTAGATATTCACGCCATTGTAGTCGAGGTTAGTACCTGGGCCGCGGTTTGGGTCGGCATTGCCAGCGGGATTTTTTAGGTCAGAATTGAGGTTATTGTAGTTGGTAGCTTCCCAATCTTTGGCCTGTATGTAGGAAAAGTTTACCTTAAAGGCAAATTTGTTGTTGAACGCCTTGGCATAGCGAATGGAAGCATCGTAAAACCCTGTATTGGTTGTAGCACGGTTATCAGCACTCATGATACCCGTTTTGATATTTGCGCTCAAACCTTGGTACAAAAACGGGCTTTTGCTGTTCATCAAGACCAAGCCGTTGATGGCATTGGGGCCATACAAAGCCGATGCAGCGCCAGGCAATATCTCCACGCTTTCTACATCTAGTTCTGGCATACCCACTATGTTATCAATCGGAAAGTTCAGACCTGGGGCTGAGTTGTCCATTCCATCTATCATTTGCACAGTGCGGGGGTTGCCTGTGGCACCAAAACCACGCATATTAATAGACTTAAACAGTAAGCCTTGCGTAGCCATGTCAATACCTTTTACATTTGCAAGGGCACTAAAAAAATCTGGTGCAGCAGCTTCTCGAATGGCACGAATGTCCATTTTTTCGACCGATGCAGGCGATTTTAGTACACCCTCTTCTACACGAGAGGCCGAAACGACCACTTCTTGGCCCATCAATACTTGCTCTTTCATGACAATGTCAAAATTGGAGCGGTTGGCTTCTACTTTAATCTCTTGCGTTTCGTAGCCAATTCCCGTAACAATGAGGCTAAAAGGCGGTGGTGCAGCGGTGTTGAGCGAAAAATTCCCCTTTAAGTCGGTGATAGTTCCCGTTACTTTTCCCTTAATTTGCAGACTGATACCAATGAGTGGCTCTTTGGTAGTAGCATCGGTTATTTTGCCCGATAATTGGGTTTGAGCCATTGCTGCACCAAGGCTTCCAATAAAAAGAATAGTGCATACAACGACATAGCGTAATTGTTTTCTCATAGTCTTGTTAGATTAAATAATTAATTTGACTACAAAAATCGGATTTTTAAAGATAATTTACAATTTATACTTGCTTTATTCCCAAAATTTAATTTTGAATAAAATTTATGCGTTTTAAAAAAGTAGCTATTTTGGCCGTTTTAGCCCTTATTTGGGCAAGTTGCCGCAAGCCACCCGTGGTGTTGATGTCTGCGCCAAATGTCCAGCAAGCACCCGCCAAGCCCGATTATTCAAAACCAGAAAACTGGGCTGCCTTGCCCTCAAAGCAAGATTTGGCCGACAGCGTGCCGCTCAACTCCAACCTCCGAAATGAGCAAGCCACTGCCATCGCCGACGTGTTTTTTGTGCATCCTACCATTTATACTTACCAACCCAGCCCCGATAAATACGAATGGAATGCTGACGTAAAAGATGCCGAACTGAACCAAAAAACCGATAACTCTACCATTTTGAACCAAGCCACGGTGTTCAATGGTTCATGCAGGGTGTATGCGCCACGCTACCGACAAGCGCATTATTACACCTTCACTACCCAAAATACAACGCATCGGCAAAGTACCCTCGACTTGGCCTATGCCGATGTCAAAGCAGCATTCACTTACTATTTGGAGCATTATCATCAAGACCGCCCCATTTTTATTGCAGCACACAGCCAGGGTACATTGCACGCCAAAAGGCTCTTAAAAGACTTTTTTGATGGCCAGCCACTTCAAAAAAAATTGGTATTTGCCTATCTCATTGGCGACATTGCGGGCGTGCCTGTTCAGCCCAGTGAGTTTGCGCACATCAAACCCGCTACCACGCCCGAGTCAGTCGGCGGCTTTGCGGCTTGGCACACCTACGCGCGCGGGTTTTTTCCTGATAAATACGAACTTAAAAAGTTCAAAACCTCGGTTTGTACCAACCCGCTCACTTGGAAATTGGACCAAGAATACGCACCGCGAGAACTTAATAAAGGCGGCGTAGCCCTCAAATTTAAAATGAAACCCGCACTGGTAGATGCGCAAGTACATCAGGGCTTGCTCTGGATTAACAGGCCGCACATTGCAGGTAGTGCATTAATCAAAACCAAAGTATGGCACGTTGCCGATGTGAACTTCTTTTGGCAAAACATGAGAGAAAATGTAGCTTTGCGGTTAGAAACTTATTCAAAAATCAATGGTCAATAATTATGCAGTAATCATGGCGGGTGGCGCAGGAACACGCTTCTGGCCTTTTAGCCGAAACAGCTATCCCAAGCAGTTTCACGATGTGCTGGGTGTAGGCAAAACCATGCTGCAACAAACCGTAGCGCGTTTTGAGGGCGTGTGCGCTCCCCAAAACATCTACATCGTTACGAGTCAGGAGTATTACAGTATTGTAAAAGAACAGTTGCCGCAACTCACCGACGACCAGATTTTGTGCGAGCCAAATCGCCGCAATACCGCCCCGTGCATTGCGTATGCGTGTTACAAAATAGCTGCCCAAAACCCCCGTGCTAACGTCATAGTAGCACCTTCCGACCACATCATACTCAAAGAAGAAGACTTTAAATCGAAATTAAGAACGGCCATTGATGCTGCCCAAGCAGCCGACATCTTGGTAACGTTGGGTGTTCAACCTACTCGCCCCGACACGGGCTATGGCTACATTCAATATTTGCCCAACAGCGAGTCGGTGCAGCGCGTCAAGACTTTTACCGAAAAACCCCAGTTGGATATTGCCGTTAAATTTCTGGAAAGCGGTGATTTTGTCTGGAACGCGGGTATTTTTATTTGGAACGTGCAGTCTATATTGAAAGCGTTTCAAATGCATTTGCCCGAATTGGCCGAAATATTTGAGACAGGAAAGCAGGCATATTACACCGAAGCCGAGCCAGATTTTATTGAGAAAGCCTATATGTTGTGCAAAAACGTCTCGATTGACGTGGGCATCATGGAAAAAGCCGACAACGTTTACGTGGTACTGAGCAATTTTGGCTGGTCTGATTTAGGCACCTGGAAGTCGCTTTATGAAGTATCAAATAAAAACGACCAGCAAAACGTAACTGATGCCAAACTAATGCTTTACGATACAAAAAACTGCATCGTGAAAACCCCGAAAGATAAATTGGTGGTGGTGCAAGGCTTGGACGGTTACATCATAGCGGAGTACGACAACGTACTGATGATTTGCCCCATTGCCGAAGAGCAGCGCGTCCGCGACTTTGTGGCCGATGCCAAGCAGTTTGGCAATCAGTTTATTTAAGTAGCCACCATCTTGCCGTTGCGCCGTTGCCTGTGTCTTTGCCGTTGTCTGTGTCTTCACAGGCAACTTTTGTGCATCGCTTGCCGTTGTCTTCACAGGCAACTTTTGGGAACTACACCAAAGTTATGATTGACGCACAAACAAAAACGGAATGACTATGAAGTCATTCCGTTTTAGAATTGAGGACGATACGAAAATTACTTCTTACCGTATTTTTTCATGTACTTATCAACGCGGCCAGCCGTGTCAAGAAGCGTGTTTTTGCCCGTATAAAACGGGTGCGACTGCGAGCTTACTTCCACCTTAAAAACGGGGTAAGTTGCGCCTTCAAACTCAACGGTTTCTTTGGTAGGAGCGCAAGAGCGCGTTATAAACTTAAAATCGTTTGATAAATCCCAGAAAACAATCTCTCTGTAAGTTGGATGAATGCCTTTTTTCATTACTTAAATATTTTGTGTTGTAAAATTTGCTTTTTCGGAAACGGGACGCAAAGATAGCCATTTTTTATACATTGCACAAAATCTTTTGGTAAGTTTGTTCTCAATCTACTTAGCTTTTGCATAAATTGCCCCAATAAACCAGCGTACCATGAGTCCAAACGTACATTACCGTGCCTGCAACCTTTGCGAAGCCATCTGTGGATTGGAAATAAAATACCTTGATAATGAGGTAATCTCAATAGCAGGCGACAAAAACGACCCGTTTAGTCGGGGGCATATTTGTCCCAAAGCCGTAGCACTAAAAGATATTTACGAAGACCCCGACCGCTTGAAGTTTCCCATGAAACGTACCGCCGACGGTTGGCAACAAATAAGTTGGCAAGAAGCATTCGACGAAGTAGCTACTCGCCTAAAAGCCATTCAGCAAACGCACGGACACCACGCCGTGGCCATGTACGCGGGCAATCCTTCGGTCCACAACTCGGGTACTTATCTTACTGGTACGGGGCTGATGCGCGCCTTGAAAACCAAAAATATATTCTCGGCTACTTCTGCCGACCAACTGCCCCACCATTTTGCAGCTTGGGCTATGTTTGGGCACCCATTTATGCTACCCATTCCCGACATTGACCGCACCGACTACTGGCTCATTATGGGGGCAAATCCAATTGCTTCAAATGGTAGTTTAATGACCGCCCCCGACGTAGCCAATCGCCTCAAAGCCATTCAAGAACGAGGTGGAAAAGTGGTTGTGATAGACCCGCGCTTTACCGAAACTGCCGCCAAAGCCGACGCGCATCATTTTATTCGGCCAGGAACTGATGTGTTTTTACTCTTGGCAATGCTTCAAGTGGTTTTTGAAGAAAAACTGGACAAAGTACCCGCTTACGTTACTGGCTTAGAAGAATTAAAAAGTATAGTATCTGACTTCAAACCAGAGCGTGTAGCAGAGAAAACCGGCATCGCTGCCAATACAATCAGGCAAATTGTGCATGATTTTACTGCCGCCAGTGCCGCCGTGGCTTATGGGCGCATTGGGCTTTCTACCCAAGCCTTTGGTGGGGCGTGTCAGTGGCTTGTCAATGCGTTCAACGTTATTACTGCCAATATTGACAAACCAGGCGGTGCGATGTTTACGCAACCTGCGCTCGATATTTTGGCCACTGCCAAAGTGCCCTACGATAAGTACAACCGCTACCAAAGCAGGGTACGCGGTCTTCCCGAATTTATGGGGGAACTACCCGTATCAGCACTCGCCGAAGAAATTTTAACCGATGGCGATGACCAAATCAAAGCATTGATAACGAGCTGTGGCAACCCCATTCTTTCTACGCCCAACGGTCGGCAATTAGATGCCGCTTTTGAAAAATTGGATTTTATGGTTTCCATAGACATTTACCTCAACGAAACCACCCGCCACGCCCACCTCATACTTCCACCCGCTACGGGTTTAGAAGTAGCTCATTACGACCTTACGTTTAATACATTGGCTATTAGAAATGTAACTCGTTTTTCAGAGCCTCTTTTTCAGAAAGCAGAAAATGCCAAATACGACTGGGAAATTTTGCAAGAACTTACCGCCCGCTTATCCCAAAATTATGACCCCAATAGTGCCATAGTACCCCAAGACCCGCACCAAAAAGTAGCAATGGCGGTATCTGCTGGCCCATACAAAATGGATTGGGAGCAACTTCGCCAACAACAACATGGAATAGACTTAGGGCCGTTGCGCCCGTGCTTGCCACAACGGTTATTAACCAACAATAAAAAGATTTGCCTAAGCCCCCAGCAATTGAGCAGCGATATGCCGCGTATTCAAAATCTAATAAAGGCAACCCATGCCGATTCACAGTTCAACCTTTTGCTGATAAATCGTCGCCACCTGCGCGACAACAACTCGTGGATGCACAACTCAGAACGACTCATAAAAGGCCGCAATCGTTTTACTTTATTGATGCACCCCGATGACGCAATAGCCAGAAACATAAATATAGATGAACGCGTGCGCGTGCGCTCGCGCGTAGGAGAACTAAATGTCTTCGTTGAATTGAGCGAAAAAGTAATGCGTGGGGTGGTGTCGCTACCTCATGGATACGGCCACAACAGAGCCGGCATAAAACTCAGAATAGCACAAGCGCACGCTGGCGAGAGCGCCAATGACTTAACCGACGATTCCGTTCTTGATGAACTCACGGGTAATGCGGTGTTTGGGGGTGTGCCCGTTACGGTTGAATCTGTTTAAATTTCCTATTGAGTTAAACCATACGGCAACGCAAGTGGTTGTATTAGCACAAAAAACAACAAAAAACGTGGAATCTACCGAAAAATCATTGGCCGAAGATTGGCATGAGTTATTGTTTACCCTTCAAGAAACACTCGGCAAACGCCCTACTGACTTAAATGCAGTACTATTTTTAATGGGAGTACAAGAATTGGGGCGTGGTCCGCAGTTATTTACCAAAGAGCAAAAACAAGATTTGATGCACATAGCAGTCTGCAAAGCATTGAGTTTTTCGGGGTTTTATGAGTTAGAAGGCCGCGATGCCGACGGTTGGCCGCATTGGCGTTTAGTAAAACCACTGCCTCATTTCGATATTTTTTCCCAAGAAGCCCTCTTGAAGATTCACATTATTCGATATTTCAGAGAAGAACTCCAATTAATATAAAACAACTATTGCCTGTTTATCAGTTACTTGTAAGAAATTTTCTTAAAATAGACGTTTTTTTTGCCTTTTTGTTTGGCCAATAAAAACAGAAACCGTACCTTTGCACTCCCAAAATAAGAGAAAGGAGATTGAGTTGAGGACAAGAAATCAACAAATAAAAAAAGTTTAAATTAATTTGGAATAGTAAAAAAATACTTCTACTTTTGCAACCCAAAACAAAAGGAAACAAAAGAAAAAAAGTTTAAATCCAAATAAAATTTCGATAAATAAAAAAAAGTTTAAATTAATTTGGAATACCAAAAAAATACTTCTACCTTTGCAACCCCAAATAAAACCAAAGTAAAGAAGTTTAAATCAAAATAAAATTTCGACAAATAAAAAAAGTTTAAATTAACTTGGAATAGTAAAAAAATACTTCTACTTTTGCAACCCCAAATAAAACGAAAGTAAAGTATTAGAGTTAAACGATTAGAGAAAGTTTAATCGCAAGGTTTAGAGAAGTTCTAAACGTAAGTTCTTTGACAGATTGGTGAGAATAACGACAAAACGCAATTCAATAGAATTATATTAAACATTTACGATGGAGAGTTTGATCCTGGCTCAGGATGAACGCTAGCGGCAGGCCTAATACATGCAAGGCGCGGGGGGTATTTATACTTTACCGTCGAA
>REAB01000067.1 GCA_004293645.1 Cytophagia bacterium
CAAAAAGAGTACCTCCATGTTTTCGGTATTTTACTACCAGCTTCTTAACGGTATGCTCTTTTTGCCAAATTTTATTTTGTTAACACAAACCTACGAAGTTCTTAATGACTACAAATGACGGCTGGAAAGAACGCAGTCAAAAAAACGGTATTTCCATTTGGCAAAGACCTTTTGCAGATGACAAAAACGACCTTTTTAGGTGGCGGTTGCCCAGTGTAGCGGCAGCGCATGCCGAAGTTTTCAATGTTTTTACCCATCAAATGATTGATTATCACCACTATTGGACAGCCGAATATACGGGCGGTTATGTGGTAAAAGTGCTTGACGAAAATACCCAAATTATTTACCAACAATTTAATTCGGGCGTGCCATTTATATCCAATCGAGATTTGCTGTATATCCAGTGGTCCAGAAAAATTGATGATAAAATGATGCAGACCAGTTTTAGGTCAATCGTTTTAGACGATTTTCCAAAAACCGAAGGATTTGAAAGAATTGATTGGTGGGGAGCGCATCTTTTTGAAGCCAATGCCGACGGCACCAGTCAATTGGTACTGATTGACAGAGAAAATCAAGGCGGGTTCTTTCCATCTTTTATGATGAATCTTATTATGCCCAAATACCTGACGCATCAGTTTGAAAGTATTATCAAATTCTTTGAAAAAGGCGGTGTTGATGCCCACGAAAAACTGCCTGACGCTAAGAATACGGCACTCGGAATGCCTTAAAGTATAGAACACGGATGACACAGATTGCTTCGCAAACGCGGATATTTACGGATTTTTATACTCCTTTAAATTTGACCAGTGTCTCATTCGTGTGCCAATTTTTCGGCTTTCCCGTATCAAGTCTATACGATTAAGTTAAAACACTGAAAATTAGAAAATTGAAACTTGAAAATTATCAAAATGAACTTCTTTATTCAATACGAAACGCTCATTAACCAAATTTGGACATTTACTCTTGTTGCAATGGTTGTCCTGTATATTGTTTGCAATGTGTTGCCCGACAGCATTGTTGGCAAATACTTACCGCTGCACAATGTTTTTAAGCCCCAAACCAACGTCGATTTAGATTATCAATCCATTGGCTACGCCCTTTTGCATACCACCTGGGCAACCCGCATCACTCATTCTACCATCATTGTTGAAGCGGTTTTGTGGTTTGTCGTTTTTGAAAGTTGGCATTGGACTGTTCCTTTTATGGCGTTGGCTTTAATCCTCCTTCAATCGGTATTGATTGGCGACAAAAAATTTGGGCTTTTCTTTATGCTGATGGGCCTTTTAACCTTTGGCGGAGCTGTTTATTTGATTCAGTTTATGGGTATTTCTAATGCCGTTTTGGTTGCCAAATCAGTTTTGATGTTGGGCGGTTTAATGCGAATGTTGAGCCATTCGGCAGAACTTATTCCACCACTTTTGGTGAACAAAACCGACCAATTTTTGTAACATAATTTAGTACCTTTCCCCAACCCTGTCGTTGCCACGCTCAACCAAAATTTAGTGGTGATTGGACATCCACGAAGCCAATGCCAAAACGAGAAACATTGCGGAGGGCGACGAGATCAAAGTATTCAACCAAAGAGGCGAAGTACATCTGACTGCCCGCCTCAAAAACAAAGTGAGAAAAGGCGTAGTTTGTAGCCCCAAGGTTTTTGGTCATCTTTGGTGAAAGGCGGTTCGTTGGCCAATGCCTGTACACACTTATATATTTGCGTTCGAGTTGAGCTTGTATAAGTCGGCGGGTTTTAGGTTTTCAAAACCTGGCAACACCAAGTCGGCGTGGGTCAAAACGCTGGGCTGGCCAATGCCCACCGTCCGCATCTGGGCGCGCTTGGCGGCTTCGATGCCCGCCACCGCGTCTTCAAACACCACACAGTCGGCGTTGTCGAAACCCAGTTCTTGGGCACCTTTCAAAAACACTTCGGGGTCGGGCTTGCTGCGGCTTATTTTAGTGCCGTCAATGATGGCATCGAACCAATGAAGTATCTCGACGCGCTCCAAAATCAGTTTGGCGTTTTTGCTCACCGACCCCAGTCCAATCTTGATGCCCGCCGCGCGGGTTTTTTCCAAAAAAAGCACCACGCCTGGCAGCAAGTCGGCGGGGGTCATTTGCTGCACCAACTCCAAATACCACTCGTTTTTGAGGGTGGCCAAATCGGTTTTCTCGGCATCAGAAAACTGCACATCTTGGAGGGCCAAAATTCGGTCGAGCGAGTCCATACGGCTAATTCCTTTGAGCGTTTCGTTGAATTCGTGCGAAATATCGAAGCCCAGTTTGTCGTTGGCCAGCCGCCGCCACGCTTGGTAATGAAAAACGGCGGTATCTACCAGCACGCCGTCGAGGTCGAAAATAAATGCTTTGGGAAAAGACATGGGTTAGAGGGGAAAGGAGAAAGGTTAAAGTGTAAAGGTTAAAGTGTAAAGTTGAGATGCTTGTGTGTTGCAATGTTCACTGATAAATGCTCAATGATGAATGTATTGCGGCAAAAGTAAGGCTTATTTTTGAACCATTGCCACAAACTGAATCGTTAAAAAGCCTTAAAATCGCCGATTGCACCGCTTTTGTTGTAATTTTGTGCCGTGAAAAAACATTTTATTCTTCTATTTATCTGGTTTTCGGTATTGGGCAACGCCCTCGGTCAAATTCCTGGCATGGGTGGACGGCCTGGGCCAATTCCGACGGGTGGCGGTGGCGGCAGAGGCGGCAGGGCCCAAATAGACGACACCACCAAGCAGATTTATGGCCCAAAAACCACGCGCTTTTTTTTGGAAGAAGATGTCTTCAACAACCAAAAAACGCTTTACACCATAGACACTTCTACCTACGCTTTTCACCAGTATAATTACGTACAACGCGCTCAATACCAACTCGTTGACTTAGGAAACATTGGCACCGCCACCCGCCCCGTTTTTTTTAAACCTGTTGCCCAAATCGGTGCGCAGTTTGGCTACAACGCCTACACACCCTACGCCTACGCACTCAACGAAGTAAAGTTTTACGACACCAAATCGCCTTACACCAATATGTATTTGGTGCTGGGGGGCGTGGGGCAAAACATGGTGCGCTTCGACCACAACCAGAACATCAGTCCGCGTTTGAATATTGGCTTCAACGCCCAACGCTTCACCACCAACAAGCAATTTGGCACCAGCGGCCCTTCCGACCCGCAAAACAACTTGGCCGCCAATTGGGCTTTTGTGTGGCACGCCAACTACCGCACCAAAGACGACAAATACACCTTGTTGGCACAGTTCAATTACCTCAACCATTTTGTGTTTGAGCAGGGCGGCATCGTGGGCGACTCTACTTTTTTCAAAACTGACCGAACGGTGTCTTATTTTGAAGATGCCAACCGCCCCTCGCTGCTCCGTACGGCCTATTCTTGGGAGCGCCGCAGTCATTGGCACGTGTATCAGCAGTATGTCAAGGCGGAGGGATTTCAGTTGTACCACGTTTTTGACTTCCGCACCGACAAAAATTATTTCTACCACCCTGATTTGAGCGAAGCAAGAAAGTACAATTTTTACCAAGACTATTTTTACAATCCCAATCAAACCGACCAAGCCGTTCGCTTCAACTTGGTTGAAAATAAATTTGGGGCAAAAGGACGTTACAAAAAATTCGATTATCGGCTGCACTACCGCAACCGAATTGTAAGTATGAACGGCAACTATGATAAACTGTTTCGTTTTATTATCAACACCGATATTGCACCAAGAAATTATAAAATACCGCCCCGCATCGAAAACTTTGCGGGCTTGTGGGTAAGTTATTTTCTCAAAGATAGTACCCAACGCCTTACTGCCGAAACCGAAATCTCGGCGGGTAGTGGCCTCAAAATCAAGGCCGACTTGGTAAGTAAGTTTTTCTCGGTGGGTTATTCGTCGGTGCTATCACCGCCCACGCTTTTGCAGCAACGCTACGAAAGCAACCACCTGCGCTGGAACAATGCTACTTTTCAATTCACCAACTCCAACAACGTATATGGGGTGCTGCACTTGGCCACCAAAAATGCCCGTTTTGAGCCAAGTATAGACTACCATTTGCTCAACAACTACATTTATTTCGACTCTTTGGCACGCCCTGCCCAGTTTAACCGTTCGTTTAGCGTGCTGCGTTTGGGCGCATTGGCCGAGTGGAAACCAGGCCGTTGGCAGTTTTTGACCCAGTTTCATTATTCGGCAGTGAGCAACGACAAAGTGTTGCGCATTCCGCCTATCTTTGTCAATTTTCGCACCACTTTCGATTTTATTTACGCCAAAGTACTTTTCATTCAATTGGGCATAGATTTACACTACAAATCGGCCTATTTTGCCGATGCCTACATGCCGCTCACGCAGCAGTTTCACCTCCAAAATCGCCTCCAAACCGAAGGCTACCTATTGGGCGAAGCGTTTGCCAATTTTCGCATCAATCGAGTACGTTTGTTTGTCAAATTTGCCCACGCTACCAATGCTATCTGGAAACCTGGGTATTTTCAAACACCTTTTTACCCAGTAGTTGGTCGGTCGGCTAATTTATTCGGAGCGAATATTCCTTCTCTCTTAAGCTTTGGCGTAAACTGGCCACTTTTCGACTAATCAGGCCGCCTTGATTCATCTATGATTTCGCCCCCTTTATCGTTGTTGTCTTCTAATTGGGCGATTTTCTAAAAAAAGTACAAAACAATAGCCATAGATTTGGGTCTTAATAAACAGGATGGTTGCTTGTTCTCCTGCTACTCAATCATCTGTGTTCCAGTTTTTTTATACATGAAAACATTAATTTAGTCCATGAAAAATGTACAATTACTCATTGCGCTATTCGTAGCCATTTCTACCGCCACCTTCGCCCAGTTTCCAGGTGGTGGCGGCTTTGGCGGCGGTGGTCGCGGCGGAGAACGCGGCGGTAGTTCTCAAATGAACAACATGCCCAGCACGCCCAGTGGCAACGGACGTATATCGGGTACCGTAATAGACTCGGCCAGCAGCAAACCCGTTGAGTACGCCACCATTGCGTTGTTTGACAAAAAAACCAACAAGATAATTGACGGAACGACCGCTGGCCCAAAAGGTGAGTTTTTGATAAAAAGTCTGCCCGAAGGCGATTTTAAGGTGGTGGTGAGCTTTTTGGGTTACAAAAACACGGAGTTTACCGACGTATCAATAGCGCGGGGCAAAAAAGAGCAAAACTTGGGCAACGTCAAGTTGGCCTCCGATTCGCAGTTGCTCGGCGAAGTAACCGTAACGGGCCAAAAAGCCTTGATAGAAGATAAAATTGACCGTTTGGTCTATAATGCCGAGCGCGACATCTCGAACGCAGGCGGCGATGCTTCCGACGTACTCCGCAAAGTGCCGATGCTGTCGGTGGACTTGGACGGCAATGTTTCGATGCGGGGTAGTCAGAATATCAAAGTATTGATAAACGGCAAACCCTCAACCATTGTGGCCAACAGCGTGGCCGATGCCCTCAAAATGATTCCTTCTGACCAGATTAAATCGGTGGAAGTGATTACCAGCCCCTCGGCCAAGTACGATGCCGAAGGCTCGGCGGGTATCATCAATATTATTACCAAAAAGAACAACCTGCAAGGCTTAACAGGCTCAATAGATGCTTCTGGCGGCAACCGTTCGAGTAACTTAAACGGCAACATCAACCTCAAAACCAAGAAGTTAGGTATTTCAATTAGCGGAGGTGGTCGCTTTTTTTATCCACCCAACGGTGGTTTTACCAACATCTCGCGCGTGTTGCCCAACGGCCAAACGCTGGCAACGCGCCAAGAAAACGACGGAAGACAACTGGGTGGTTTTGGCAATATTTCGACCAATATTGACTACGAAATAAACGCCTATAACAACATTACTTTTGGCGCACGCCTGAGCCAACGGCAGTTTAACAACACCAACACGCAGCAGTCGTTTAACGTACTAAACGGTGGCACACCTATCCCTACTTTTGGCAACTTGATAGATGTTAAAAACGTGGGTAAAAACATAGACTTAAACTTTGACTACACCCGCAAGTTTGCCAAAGCCGACAAAGAACTGAGCGTGCTGGTGCTTTACAGCAACAACAACGGCGACAACACCTACACCCGCGACCAATACCGTGGCTTAGACCAAAACCAGTTTTTTTACCGCGAACAAAACCCCAACCTCAGCACCACAAAAGAAAAAACCCTGCAAATAGACTACCAAGACCCGCTCTCTAAACACGTACAAATGGAGACGGGCGTAAAGGCTATTTTACGAACCATTGAAAGCGACGCACGTTTCAATTTTGATAGCACAGGGCGTGGTACTACGTTTATCAGCAATCCCGACCGTGCCAACGTCTTCAATTACGACCAAAACGTGTATTCGGGGTATTTATCATTTTTGTTTCAGACTACCAACAAGTGGGGCTTTAAGCCTGGATTACGGTACGAATATACCCAACTCGACGCTACTTTCCGCGAGGGTGCGCCCCGCGCCAGCCTCAACAATTTTGGCACTTTTGCACCAAGTTTGACCATTTCAAAATCGCTGAAAGGCGGCAAAACGGTGCGTGTGAGCTACAACCGCCGTATTCAGCGGCCTTCTATTCGATTCTTGAACCCCAACGTAGCCCAAAGCGACTTGTTCAATTTTTCATTTGGCAATCCTAAACTCAACACCGAGTTTACCAACAACTTTGAGTTGAACTTTAGCACGTTTTTCAAAACCACCACCATCAACGTCTCAACTTACGCCCGCCTCACCGACAACTCCATTGAGTCGGTAAGTTTTAGAGGAGGCCAGGCGCAATTTGATCTTTTGGTAGCAGACCAGGGCTTACTCAACGCAAACGGCATAAAAGTAGGTAACAATGCGCTCTTAACTACTTTCCAAAACGCGGGCAAAAACCAAACCTACGGCTTCAACTTCTTTGGGTCTGTTAGACCTACTTCTAAGCTCAGTTTAAACGCCAGCTTTGACTTGCAGTATATCAACATCAACGGTACTATTCAAAACAGGTCGGTGTCGAACAGCGGCGCAACTTTCAATCTATTTGGGCAAGCACAGCAGCAATTGGGTAAAAATTGGAGTGCGCAACTATTTGGTTTCGTGCGCGCCCGCGAGATTCAGTTGCAAGGCACGCGCGGTGGTTTTGGGGTGTACAGCCTCAACATTTTGAAAGAATTTAAGAAACAACAAGCCAGTTTGGGTTTTGGGGCCGAAAACTTCCTGTCCAATACCTTCAAGCAGCGGTCGGCTTTGAGCAGCGACGTGCCTGGCAACGTATTTACGCAAGAAAACGTCAATTTTATCTACAACCGTGGCTTCAAGGTAACCTACCGCCAGCGGTTTGGCAAAATGAGTTTTGACGGCAACTTGTTCCGCCGCAAAAAGAGCATCAACAACGACGACCAAAAAAATGACAGCAGTGCCAACGACGGCGCGGGCGGCGGTGGTGGCCGCCGAGGTGGGTCTTAAAAAAAACAGCAAGTTTAAAAGTAGAAAAGGGTTACAAAACTGTTTTGGTTTGGTAACCCTTTTTTGTGCGTTAAACAGGTATTTTTACGCTATTTTAAAAAACACGTATTTCTACGCTAAAACCAACCAAAAAAAGGCCCGACATTTGCGGTGGGTTTGGTTGAATTGCCACCGCGAGGTGCAAAGATTTTTCTCATAGGTTAGGTTAGAAAAAAATGCCAGGGGAATTTTCTCCTGGTTTTTTTATAGGCTAAATTTACCAAGACGCTTGTTTCGTTTTAGATTTATTCGTAATCTTACCACCACGAACTAATCTATATCCTACACAATGAAGCTTTTTCAGATTTTACTGTTTTTTGTTTTTGTGGCATCAACGGCCATGGCGCAGCCCTTGCGCAACTCACGGGTAGTGGGCGGTTTTGACATTGGCGCGGGTTTTGAGCAAAAAAACCTAATGCCGTCGCTGCAAGTTTATCAATTGTTAAAAATAGGAAAAAGCGGCATTTTTCAGGCAGGCTATAGCTTTCGGCTGAACCGATTTATGGGTTCAGATATAAACTTATTGAGCAGCCAAAACGATACGTTGCAGATGGATAAAACCGCCGTAACAATGCTCAATTTTGGTCTAAAAGCCCAAATATCGCTCAAATGGGTAGAAATTGGGGCCAGCGCCGACTTGTTTGGCTTGGCATTTGGCGGAAAACAAACGGGCTTGTACGTAAGTAGCAGGGCTTTCAACAAAACCGATACCCTCAATTTGCACCGCACGAAGCAGCAGGCTGGCGTTCGCCGTGGCAATTTACAGTTGTTCAACAACAACAATTCGATTGGCAACTTAAACGCCGATGTCTATGCCCGCGTGTGGGTAAGCCGGCAAGTGGGACTCAAAGTTGGCTATATTTTCAACCTCACCCAATACCGCACCGACCGCGCCCTGCTCAACGACAACCGCGATTTTCGTTTTACTCCCCGCCTGTTTTACGTGGGCGTATCTTTTCCTATTCTCAATTAATCTTTGCTGTCGTCGTCGCCCCGAAAACGACCAAATAAGTTAATTCGGCTGCCTTCGAGCTGCTTTTCCATGTCGCCGAGTTCTATTTTGAGCGCGTTGATAGACATGGATATTTCCCATATCGAAAGCGATAAAGCCACAATTTGCAGCAAAAGGGCGGAGAAAAATAAAACCTGCGCCACCGTCTGGCTTTGCAAATAAATAGACAGCATACAAATAGCACTCAGCAACAGGCTACTTACAATAATAAACTGAATATCGCGGATAAGGTACACTCGGCGGTGCAGGTTGCGGATTTGTGCTACATACACTTGCTCTGGATTGGCCTGAAATTTTTCGTGCAAATCTCGAATCAAGCCCGTAATGGCCAAATAACGGTTGGTAAAGGCAATCATCATCAACGAAACAGTTGAAAACAAAAGCGCGGGGGTACTGATGGTGAGTTCCATAGTTAAATTCCTTGTTTGCTCCACTGCCCGTTTAACATGCGCCAAATGCCAAGCGGGTTGGCATCTTGCAGTTCGGCGGGCAAAAACTCGTCTTTAAAACCTTGAATAGCCAACGGGCGCACAAATCGGTGAATGGCGTGCGCGCCTACCGAGCCAAAACGGCCGTCGGTGCTGGCAGGAAATGGGCCACCGTGCTGCATGGCCGCGCATACTTCTACGCCCGTAGGTACGCTATTGAGGACGAGCCGCCCGCACAACAAGCTGGCTGCCTGCACGAGGTCGCGGTGGGCGTGTAAGTCGTGGTCGGTGGCAATGAAAGTACAGGTAAGTTGCCCTTCCAAATGGCTTGCTACTTGGCTCATTTCTTGCTCATTTTGGCATTTTATCAACAACGAAAATGGGCCAAATACTTCTTGGTGCAGAGTAGGGTTTTGTAGAAACTCCGCCGCCGAAACCGACGCTGCCGACGGAATACCGTCGTTGGGGGCGTATTCGAGGGTAGTTTCGGCTTCTACTGCCACCGCCGTTTGGGCCAATACATTGGCGCGTTTTTCTCTAAATGCCGTGGCAATGCCTGGGTGTAGCATGGCCACGGGGGCAGTTTGTTCAATGGCGGCGTTGAGGGCTACCATAAATTGGTCGAGGCCGCTCCCTGCCGTGCCAATCAACAAACCAGGTTTGGTGCAAAATTGTCCCATGCCGCCCGTAATAGAACCTGCGTACATTTTGCCATATTTTTCGGCTTCTTTTTCGAGGGCATCGGGCAACAAAAATACGGGGTTGGTACTGCCCATTTCGGCAAAAACTGGAATGGGTACGGGGCGTTGATTGGCCAAATCGAACAGTGCTTTGCCGCCCACAAATGAACCTGTAAAGCCTACTGCGGCGGTTTTGGGGTGCATCACCAGTGCTTTGCCCACTTCAAAATTGGCCCCGTGCAAATGCACAAACGCACCCGCAGGAAGTCCACATTTTTCGACTGCTTTCAAGATGGCACTGGCCACCAATTCGGAGGTTTCGGGGTGAGCGGGGTGGGCTTTTACTACCACGGGGCAGCCCGCCGCCCAAGCAGCGGCGGGGTCCACGCCCGCCGTAGAATAAGCAAACGGGAAATTGCTCGCCCCAAACACCACCACGGGGCCAATGGGTACGAGCATATTGCGAATGTCGGGTTTGGGCAACGGCTGGCGGTCGGGTAGGGCGGTTTCGATGGTAGCTTGCAGCCACGAGCCTTCGGCCACTACGTCGGCCAAGTTACGAAGTTGGTTGCAAGTGCGTCCGCGCTCGCCCAAGAGGCGGGCTTCGGGCAGGTTGCTTTCGCGTTGAGCGGTTTCGATGAGTATGGGTCCGAGGGCTTCTATTTCGGTGGCAATGGTGCGCATAAACGCCGCTTTTTGCGCCCCCGATTGATAACGATAGCTCAAAAAGGCGGTGTAGGCACTTTCTAAGGCCGTATTGATTTGAGCGGTAGTGGCATCTTGAAACATGAAAGTAAATGTGCGTTGTGGTTAGAAAATTGGTATTTGAGAAAACAAATGTAGTTGTAAAAACCAGGGTATTTGCACCAAAAACTGCTTTGCGTTGTGATTTTGGCGCGAAAGTCCTGTTTATAAAAGGATTATGGCCTTAAAATTCTACCGTTTTTTGCAGTTGATTGCTGGCCAAAGCGCGGTCAATTGTGCGCGTGGTTTGCAGTATTTGGTAGGGTTTTACGAGTGGTTCGGCGGCATTTACAATCACCTCATACAGGTTGTCATAAAAAGGTGTATAGTTGCCCAATTGGCTTTCTACTGGCCCCGTCCGTGCTTCCGAATACACCTTTCCCCATTGACTGCTCGGCTCTGCGCCCCAATTGGGCTGGTTGGGCCACATACCTTGCCGCAGCAAATCTTCTTGCACGTCCAATCCTTTCTTGACAAACGACCCCTGCGTACCGTGTATCAAAAATCGTAAGTCGTTTTTATAAGCCAATAGGCTGGATTTCAACGCAATACGCTTGTCGGTATAGTCGAGCCGAATGTCGAAATAATCGTCGGTGAGGGCGTTGGTGCGGGTGGTTTTGATGGTAGCCGTTACAGTTTTTGGCGGCCCAAAGAGCGTCAGCACTTGGTCAATGAGGTGCGGACCGAGGTTGTATAAATTGCCCGCGCCAGGCATTGGCAATTCTTTCCAAGTACCCTGCGGCACTTGCGGGCGGTAACGGTCAAAATGCGATTCTACTTCCACTATTTGGCCCAGCGTTTCCGTTTGCAGCAACGCTTGAATGGTCAAGAAGTCGGCATCCCAGCGGCGGTTTTGATAGGCGGTGATAAACAGTTTTTTGCGTTCGGCCAGTTCCATCAGGGCTTCGGCTTCGGCCAGGGTATTGGCAAAAGGCTTTTCTACTACCACGTGCTTGCCCGCTTCGAGCGCGGCTTTGGCGTATTCAAAATGGGTGTGGTTGGGGGTGCAAATAAAGACCAAATCAATGGCTGGGTCGGCCAATAACTCGGCGGGACTGCGCACTATTTCAAGGCTCGGGTCAAATAATATCGCCTCGTTGGTGCTTCGTTCCACTACTTTGGTTAATCTCAACCGTGGATTTACTTTCAAAAAAGGCGCGTGAAAGTACCGCCCCGACAGCCCGAAGCCAATCAAGCCAACTTTTAAGTGCGTATCTAATTTTTGAAGCATAGTAACAGGTGAATAATAAGTTGGTCGAATTAGTTTATGGAACGCGAATGACGCGGATACGGAGTAACGCGGATTTTCGCGGATAAACAAAAAAATAAATTTTACCACGTTATTATTTACACGCTACATATTCTACTTTTTGATTTTAGGGAAAGAAAAATACGCCTAAATTTAAGATAAGTAGTTGCTCATATTTAATTGGGGGCACGACTATTAATTAAGGTGCTTTTATTCAGCGTATTAAATCAGTCGTGCCACCAAAAATAATATCATGGCGGCGGCCAACCAATTATTTGCTGAGTCTTATCAATTCTTCACCCATGATAGATAGCCCAAGCCGAAGCTGTTTTTCAGAAATAACCAATGGGCAAAGTACCCTGATGACATTGCCATAAACACCCGCACTTATCAAAAATAAACCGCGCTCGATGCAGGCTGTTACGAGCTTTTTGGTTAGGTCGGTATCTGGCTGGTTGGGGTCATTGTTCTTTACTAATTCGATGCCAATCATTGCCCCAAGGCCACGTACTTCGCCAATGGCGGGGCATTTTTTTTGTAAATTTTCAAAAAACGTTTGAATAATTTTACCCACGCGTTCGCCTTTCTGATTGATATTGATTTTTTGCATGTACTCAATCGTAGCCAACGAGCCAGCACAAGCTATCGGATTGCCCGCGTACGTTCCACCAATTGTGCCTGGCAAGGCTTTGTCCATCACCGAGGCTTTGCCCATCACGCAGGCAATCGGAATACCCGACCCCATTGATTTGGCCCAAGTCGAAATATCGGGAACTACGTCATAATGCTCGTAAGCTGCCCATTTTCCCGTCCGTCCAAAACCCGATTGTACTTCGTCCAAAATCAATAAAATACCGTATTCGTCGCAAATTTGGCGCAAACCTTGCAAATAGACTTTGGGCGTTACGTAAAAACCACCCTCGCCTTGCACGGGTTCTATGATAACGGCCGCTATGTTTTCGGGAGCAACGACGGTGCTAAAATATTTTTTGAGATTGGCCAATTCTTGTAATACATATTCGTCATAATTTTGCCCTTTGCCGTTGTGGTAATAGTCTGGAAAAGGAATACGATATACTTCGGGTGCAAAAGGTCCGCAGCCTATTTTATAACTCACCTTCGAGGTCAGGGTCATGCCCATCATTGTTCGGCCATGAAAACCGCCCGTGTAGCAAACAATCCCTTGACGGCCAGTGGCTTGACGAGCTATTTTAATGGCATTTTCTACGGCTTCTGCTCCACTGCTCACCATCATTACTTTGGTTTCGGGGCCGTGTGGCAATATTTCAATCAGTTTTTCGGCCAAATTAACGTACGGTTCGTGGCTCAACAAATTGAAAAATGTGTGCATTAGTTTTTTAGATTGTTCGGCAATGGCCTTAGAAACCGATGGCGGACAATGACCCGCATTCAAGACCCCAATTCCACCCGAAAAATCAATAAATTCTTTGCCATCGGCGGTATGAAAACTCGCGCCCGAAGCCTTTACGGCATCAAGTGCCGTACCAAGCGCCATGGCTTTGGGTACTACTTTGTTTCTTCTTTCTAATAATTGTTGTGATGTCATGGTGTTTTCGTCTGTTTTTAATACCAGCCCAATTGTCCTTCGTCAAGGTTGATGTTGATTTGCTTGGTTTCCAAGTAGGCTTCTATGCCATATTTTCCTAATTCTCGGCCAATTCCCGATTTTTTATAGCCACCCCAAGGCAACTCATTAAACGTTGGGTGGTAATTATTGACCCAAATGATACCCGCTCTGATTTGTTTCACCACACGATGTGCTTTGGTTACACTTTCGGTAAAAACTCCAGCCGCAAGACCATATTCTGTATCGTTGGCCAACTTGACGGCTTCGTCTTCGGTATCAAAAGACGTGAAAGACATCACTGGCCCAAAAACCTCTTCTTTGAATAGCGTGTGGTGCGGCTCAACGTCGGCAAAAATGGTTGGTTCTATAAAATTCCCTTTGGCAAACTGCTCACCTTTGGGTAAACTACCACCGCAAATCAACCTACATTTTTCAGCTTTAGCTTTCTCGATGTAGCTCATCACTTTGTCTTGCTGTTCTTTTGAAATCACTGGACCCATTCTGACACCCTCGTCGAGGCCGTGGCCAAGTTTGATATGGGTTACTATTTTGGCTACTCGTTCAATCACTTCATTGTAAACCGATTTTTCTACCAATATTCTTGACCCTGCCGAGCAAACTTGGCCCTGATTGGCCATGCCCGCAAAGGCAATCCATTCGGCTGATTTATCTAAATTGGCATCGGCAAAAACAACCACTGGATTTTTTCCACCCAGTTCGAGCGTTACATTTTTGATGCCTTTGGCGGCGGCGGTCATTACTTTCATGCCCGTATCTGTGCCACCCGTAAACGCAATTTTATCAATATCGGGGTGATTGACGAGCGCAGCACCAGCCACTTCGCCAATGCCCGTAATGATATTGACCACACCCGCAGGAATACCGACTTCTTCCGTCAGTTTGGCCAATTCTAAGATTGAAAGTGGCGTTAGTTCAGATGGTTTCATTACTATTGTACAACCTGCGGCCAATGCGGGGGCTATTTTCCAGACTCCCATCAGCAACGGGTAGTTCCAAGGCACAATCTGCGCCACTACGCCTATTGGCTCACGCACTACCATGCTTTGCATATTCATTGGCACGGCTACGGTTTCGCCCATGGTTTTGGTGGCTAATCCTGCAAAGAAATCCAAGCAGTTGGCCGAATCTGCCACATCGCCCTCTGACTCTACTAATGGTTTTCCACAGTTTAACGTATCAAGTTCGGCAAATTTTGCCGCATTTTCTCTTAGTTTGTTGGCCAACGCCATCATCAGTTGCGCTCGGTTGAGGGCGTTGTCGGCACTGCCCCAATTGGTGTTATCGAAGGCATTTCGAGCAGCGGCTACGGCCTCGTTTACTTCCATAACGGTCGCTTCGGGAACGACTCCTATTAGATTGCCGTTGGCAGGGTCGGTGATTTTTCTGGTCTGATTGTCGGAGGCCAATACCCATTGACCGCCAATGTACATTTGATATGTTTTCATTTGATTCAGCATAAATACTAATTACATTTTATGACTATTGGTTGTGAATTAAGTTAGATTTTTGGTCATTCCAGCTCAAAAACACCGTATCAGTGTCGTTAATTTTTGCAATTTCATCTGGTTTGACCGACACATCAACCATCTCGCCATTAGATATTTTACAACGCACTCGCCACAAGTTACCCAAAAACGTTTTTCCGATTACTTTAGCTTCAATTTTATGCTTATTTTCTGGGTGTTCGCGGTGAATATAAATATGTTCTGGACGAATAAAAAGCAGTGATTTACCCTTTGGAACAGTACTCGATATCGGTATCGAAAAGCCTTCGCTCACAAAATGAGTGCCGTTGTATGTGCCTGATAATGTGTTGTTTTCGCCAATAAAATCGGCCACAAATCTACTTTTTGGGTGGCCGTATAATTCCTGTGGAGCATCGAGTTGTTCTATTACACCTTTGTTCATCACGGCAATCCTGTCAGACATCGTGAGGGCTTCTTCTTGGTCGTGCGTTACAAACACAAACGTAATGCCAAGTTGTTGGTGCAGTTGTTTCAATTCAAACTGCATTTGTTTTCTGAGTTTGAGGTCTAAGGCTGCCAGTGGCTCGTCCAAGAGTAATACTTTTGGCTGATTAACAATGGCCCTTGCCAGCGCGATTCGCTGTTGCTGCCCGCCCGAAAGTTCTTTTGGTTTTCGGTTAATAAAGCTGCCCATTTGTACTGTTTCGAGTACATCTTTGACGGCATTTGTTAGCTTTTCACCCGTTATTCCTTTTTGTTTGAGTCCAAAAGCAATGTTTTCAGAGACGTTTAAATGCGGAAACAGCGCGTAATTCTGAAAAACAGTATTGACATTTCTTTTGTACGGCGGCAAACTTGTTATGTCTTCATTTTCTAATAATACGCGCCCAGAAGTGGGGGTTTCAAAACCTGCAATCATGCGTAGTAGCGTGGTTTTGCCACAGCCACTTGGCCCCAAAAGTGTAATAAACTCACCTTGGTGGATGGTCAAATTTAGTTTTGGAATGACACGGTTTGTACCAAAATATTTTTCGATATCTTTGAGTTCGATGCTATTGGTCATATTATTTTGGTTTCTCGTTCGCCAAACTTTACCGAAAGAATAAGCGCGATGAGTGAAATGATAAAAATGATGGTTGAGATGGCATTGACTTCGGGCGTTATGCCGCGTCTGAGCATGGTATAAATCTCGATGGGCAACGTGTTGTCTCGGGCAATTAAGAAAAACGTAACGGGTATTTCGTCCAATGAAAGCGTGAATGACAACAACGACGCGCCTATGATGGCCGTCTTGATGTTGGGCAACGTAACTTTCCAGAACGTTTGCCAAGGTGTTGAGCCTAAGTCGGCGGCGGCTTCTTCCAAATAGGGGTCGAGTCGTTTAAAACGGGCATATACCTGAGTTAAAACCAAACAAATCAAGAAAGTAGTATGGCCAATGACAACGGCCGTGAGCGAAATAGATATGCCCAACAGCGGGAAAAACGACAACATGGCTATTCCCGTCAAAATACCTGGCAAAGTGATGGGCAGAAGTACGATTCGCTCAAAAAAGCGTTTGAGTTTAAAATTGTGCTTGTGCATTGCCAAAGCCCCCATTGTACCTATGACAAGGGCTACGGCTGTGCCAAAAATACCAATCAATGCGCTGATTTTGAGCGAAGTAAGCAGTGTTTTGTTTTGAATCAAAACGCCATACCACTTCAACGAAAAATGCTTGATTGGGAACGAATTGACGGTGTCGGCATTGAATGAGTAAATGACGACAATGAGCATTGGAAAGTAAATAAAAAACATGACCGCAAATGCCAGAAAGCCCGTCATGAAGTTGAGCGCATCAAATTTTTTCATGTTCTGTCTGAGTTTAAACTTGAATACCGCTTTTCGGCTCTGCTCGACATATCTAACACAAACAAAACCACCACCAACAGCACAATACCAATGGCCGAACCAAGCGGTTTGTCGTTGGAAGTACCGAACATGTTCTGAAAAATATTGGAAATGAACAGCGTATTTGAGCCGCCGAGTAGATTAGGGGCCAGAAAGTCGCCCAGCGAAAGTACAAAAGCAAAAGTACCTCCTGTAATAATACCTGGTAAACTCAGCGGAAGCACTACCTTAAAAAAAGTAATGAATCGGTTCGCCCCCAAGTCTTTCGACGCTTCGACCAAGCTCGTCGGTATTTGCTCAAAAGATGTGTAGATGGGCATCAATACAAATGGCGTATAAATATGAACCATGCCAATGACCACCGCCAAGTCGCTGTATAAAAGTGCGCTAATGGGCGAATCTATGAAGCCAATGAACTGTAAGAATGAGTTTAAGATGCCTTCTTCGCCCAAGATGATTTTCCAGGCATAGGCCCGAACAATGTAACTCACCCAAAGTGGCAAAATAATGAGGGTGTAGAGTAATGTTTTGTTTTTGGTGGCCTTAAAAGCAATATAATACGCCAACGGAATACTCACTATCAGCGCAATAGCGGTAACAACCGCCGATAATCCGAAGGTTTTGAAGAGCGTAAAATAATAGAGTTCTTTGGTAAAAAACCGTTTATAAGAATCGAACGACAGAGCTGGTTGCAACACGCCAAAGTCGTCGATGGTATAAAAACTTTGAATAAAAACCCGCGTATAGGGCAAAACTAAAAACAGCAACATCCACAATGCCAATGGCAAAAAAAGCAAGTAGAAACTGGGTTTGAGTTTAAGAAACATGGTTGTTTTTAGTGTAATGGTTCAACAAACTTGTCAGATTTTATACAAAATCTGACAAGTTTGTTGTTTAAATTTTATTTTGTTCCACTGCCGTTGTCTGTGTCCACACAGGCGACCTTTGGCAAACGAAAAATCTAAAAAACTTGCGGGTTTTGTTGTTTAAATTTTATTTTGTTCCACCTTTCACTTCGTTCCAAATCTCGTTGTAACGCTTGCGATTTTTGACGTACTGCCAGAAGTTTAATTTCTCAAAATAATACGTGGTGTTGTTCATTTGCGTAATTTCTTGCAATTCGGGCGACATGTACGCCTTAGCACCCTCGTTGGCTACCGAATAATTGGTAGCCTCGGCTACTTTGGCCATGTTTTCGGCCTTCGTGATGTAGTCAATCCAAGCCACGGCAAGGTCTTTATTGGTCGTTGATTTGGTAATCATCAATCGGTCTATCCAGCCCGTTGCACCTTCAACTGGTATCATTCCTTTTACGTTCATACCGTCTTTTTTGAGCGTTGCAGGCGTAAGTGGCCAGCCAATGGCCGCTACTACTTCTTTGTTTTTCATCATGTTGTCCAGTTCGCCTGCGGTTGCCCAGTATTTTCTAATTTGCGGCTTTAGTTCCATCAGTTTTTTCTTTACTGCGGCCAACTGCTCTTCATTCATGTTATAAATCGCTCCTTTGTCAGTTTTGTCATAGCCCAATAAGATACCCGCCAAGTACAGGCTCGAAATATCGTCCCAAAGTGCTATTTTGCCCTTATTTTTAGGGTCAAAAAGTACATTCCAAGAAGTTGGGTCTTTGATGACATCGGCATTGTAAACCAAATAGTCGGGGCCCCACGTAAACGGCACACCGTACGTTTTGCCATCTTTTACCACATCTTGCATTGAGCGAAGTTTGGCCCCTAATGAATCATAATGTGTTATTTTGGTCAAGTCAATAGGCTGTACCAAATCTTTTTCGACCAGAGCCTGCGCCATGTCAGGCGATGGCGTTACGATGTCATATACTTCGCCACCGCCAGCGGTTAGTTTGGCAATCAGCTCGTCAGACGACCCAAAGTACACGCCTTTTACGGTACATCCGTACTTATCTTCAAACGCTTTGGTAAACTTGGTGTCGGCATAGCCTTCCCAACATAAAATGCTGAGTGTCTTGCCTTTGAAGTCTGTTACGGCTACCTCCGCCGACTCTTCGGCTTTTTTCTCTGACCCGCCGCCGCAGCTCAGTGTAGTAAATGCCAATGCAATGGCAGCGATAGATTTAAATAGTTTTTGCATGATTGATTTGGGTTTATTTGTAGTTTAATTAATTTTCTAAATCGTAATTTCGGGCTGGCCCCACTTGTAAACCTTGAGATACATGTGGGTTTCAGTTTTCTGAATGCCCTGAACTTTCAGCAGTCGTTGCATCAAATCGAGTAGGTGGTTGTTGTCTCGGCACATGACATTGAGCTCAAGGTCAAACTCGCCCGTGCGCATGGCCAAAAAACTAACCTCTGGCAGTGCCGAGAGCTGTTGGGCTATTTCTGATATTTCTACCAATCTGTCAATCCGAATCAAAATACAGGCGTAGGCATTGTAGCCAACTTTGTTTGGATCTACCCGCCCGATTATTTTTAAAACGCCATCTTCTACCAGTTTTTGATACCGTTTAGACACTGTACTCACCACAATACCGAGCCTTTTAGAAAGCTCCGAAAAAGGCTCACGACCATCTTTTTGTAGCGACTGCATCAAAGCCAAGTCAAGGGCATCAAACTGGTATTTTTCTGGTTCAGACAAAATTATATATTTTGATTTTGACTTGTATTTTTAGAATATTTTTGAATTTGACACAAAGTTATCAAAAATATTTTTACTTTGTTGTATTTTATCGAAATATTTTTTGTCCACAACAAAAAACCTTTGTTGAATTTCTATATCAATAGAGCGTTCGTTATCTTGATATGAAACCCACCAATAATAATATCATCGTAGTTGGGCAGAAATAGGCGGTTCGCCGCTCCGATGCTATTATTTTTGATTTGCAATAAAGGGAAATCTGGTCTTAATAAACTGATAACCAGACAATTACAACAAATTACTGTAATTACAAACAATTACAACAAATTACTGTAATTACAAACAATTACAACAAATTACTGTAATTACAAATAATTACGAGTAACTACTTACTGGGGCAAAGGCATGAGATTACTTTTATTGGGCTTTTCCCAATAACTCCCCACCAACATCCCTCCCAAACTGGCTGCAGTGCCGTACAAAATGGCTGGGAATGTGGTGTTCAAAACAAAAGCGCAGAGCAGCCAAACGCCCAAGCCCAACGACATCGAAGCCAAACAGCCTGCGTTGGTGGCGCGTTTCCAGTAAAGTCCAAAAGTGAGCGGTACAAACAAAGATACCAAGCTAAACGCCGACGACTCGCCCACCAACTCAAAAATATCTTGCCGCGCCAAGCCCATCAAGACCGAGGCCAACGTAACAAAAACAACGGCACCCCGAATCACCGCCAGCAGTTGTTGGTCGGTTAAATGGGGATAGCGCGGCTTAATGAGGTTTTCGCCCAGTACGGCGGCAGGAGCCAAAATAGCGCCACTGCTGGTACTCAACAAAGCCGAAATCAACGCCCCAAAAAACAGCACTTGAATCCAAACGGGGGCGTGGTTTAAAATCATGCGCGGAATGATGAGTTTGGGGTCGCCTTGCAGCAATTCGGGGTATAAACTTTTGGCTATCAGCGCAATAAAGAGTGGTAAAACGGCGACCGTCAAATACAAAATACCCGCTAAAATAGACGAACGCACGGCCGTTTTGGCATCTTTGGAAGCCATAACCCGCTGAAAAATATCTTGCTGTGGAATAGACCCCAGGCCAATGGTTATCCAAGCAGCTACGTACTCGGCCCAGCTCTGAAAAGAATGTTGCACGGGCAAGAACCTAAAAAAATGGTCAGGTTGCTGGGCCACGACTGGCGCAAAACCGCCCGTTTGGCTGAGCAAAATAACCAGTATCACCACCAGCCCGATGATGAGCAAAATGTTGTGAATAAAGTCAGTAATAGAAATGGACCACATTCCGCCCATGAGCGTATAGGTCATGACAAGCGTGGCACCTACCCAGATACCCGTCGTGAGTGGTAATCCAAAAATAACTTGCCCCACTACGCCCATGGCCACAAATTGGGCGGCAATCCAACCAAAATAAGAAGGAATAATCATAACTGCCGATAAGAACTCGGCTTTTTTGCCAAAACGAATCAAGAAAAAATCGCAGAACGTGATGATGTTCCATTTGTAGAAAGTACGGGCAAAAAAAATGCCTACCAAAATGAGGCACAAAGCGGCACCAAAAGGTTCTTCGATAACGCTCAAAATGCCGCCTTCTATAAAATGAGCGGGCGCGCCCATCATGGTTTCTGAGCCAAACCACGTGGCAAACGTTACCATGGTGGCCAGTGCCAACGGCAAACGCCGCCCCGCCAGCACAAAATCTTCGGTGTTTTTTACGCGGCGCGAAGCCCAAAAACCCACCGCCAAATTGAGCAACAGGTAAACGATAATGCAAAAAATAAGCATTGAAAATCAGGTTTTAGGGTTGATAAATTCAACGAATTAACACCACTTTTCCCGTGGCTTGCACGCCATCGGCGAGTGGTATATCTTGGCCATTTTTGCGCACCACCAACCGATACAAATACGTGCCAGCCGCCAGTCCGCTGGTGTCGTTGAGTTGCCATTCGTTGCTGCCTACCCGCACGGGCAGGGCCATTGCTTTAACCAATTTCCCGTTCAAGTCGGTGAGCGTAATGCGGGCTTCGTCGGGGGCGGCTACGCCCGACACCACAAAACCAAAGCGAAGTAGCTGCCCAAACGGATTAGGATATGCGTTGATTGTCAGTACTTTAGATTCATTTATAACCCGAAAACTAATTAAATAAACGCCCGTTCGGTTGCCGCTTACGTCGCTGCCTTGCGCTCGCAGTGTGTAAAGGCCGTCGGGCAGCGTGCCTGGTCGGTATTCGATTTGGCACACATTGTTGGCATTGGCGGGCGTAAACCGCACCGACGCACCGCGCAACGCCACCCGTCGCAGGGGCTGGTCGGCGCGTTGCAAATACAGGTCAATGCCCGTGGTGTCGCGTTTGAACAAGAAACGGTTTTCGTCTTTGAGTTGTACCACAATCAATGGGTTGGCCGACACCACTTCGCCATCTTGAATTTTTTGGCCGTCAATGGCTACTTCCAAAATGGGCGGCAGGCGGTCGGGGCGCACCGTAAATGGCAAATTAATGACGTTGTTGTTGAAATTTTGCTCGGGCTGCTGGCGTGGATTAAAATTGACCGTCAGGCGGTTGTCGCCCACATTGCCCAGCGTAGCCACATTTTGACTAATTTTGATGGACTCGCCAGGTAGGAGCGGGGCATATTTTTTGTTGCTCGTCTGTACGCCATTTTTGGCCGAATAGAGCGTAGTTTGCACCAAAACCGAATCTTTAAAAGCCACATTTACCACGTTTTTGAAGTTCAAATCAAGCACAAAAGGCTCACCTTCTTGCTTTTCTAAAGCAGTAATTACGCCACTACTGGCCACGCCCTCGGCCACGGGCTGGTGGCGCACCAACCAGTCTTGCAGTTGCGCAGGAATTGTGAAATTTACGTCGTTGTTGGCCAACTTTAACTGTAAACGGAGGTACGGGAATTGCCGCGCATTGATACTCTTTAAATCAATGCGGGCGGTATTTTGATTGGCCAATAACAAGGTTTCTTTCCCCTGCAAATCAACCCCAATCACATCAAGCGCGCTGGTATTTGATATCTGATATTTGTACTTTGATATTTGATATTTGACATCTTCCCATTGATTGGCTGGCCCCACCAGCGACGACACAATCTGGCCGTTGCCAGCGGTGCTGTTGAGCGTAAAGTTTTCCAATTGGAGCGAACGAATGCTCGGAGCTAAGTCGTTGGGGTCGGTAAAGAGTTCTTTAACAGGCTGTTGTGCGCCTTTTTGGCCAATTAATAAATAAGGTCTGCCGCTTTTGAGGTCGGTGAGTCGTTCGGTGCCAATGCCCAAGTCGCGGAGTTTGGCTTTGGCGGCAGCGGGCCAGCGGTCAAATTGTACGTCGCCGCTCGTCATTAGCACCACAAAATCACCCTGCGGCACGGCGTTAAGGTAGCGTTCGAGCAACCCCGCGCTGATGATATCGGCATCGCGGAGGGTGTTCATGACGTAGGGTGGATTGCCACACCTGAGCGCGTCGAGCACCGAATAAGCCCGCAGGTTGTCGCGGCGCAGCGCGGTAACAATTACGTTGCTTTCGGGGCGAAAGCCGTTGGCGGGGTTGTAGGTGTTACAGTTGCCGTCGTTTACCAATAAAATAGTGCCAATGCTGAGTTGAGTTTTCAAAAAACCCTGCGCAAAAGCACCCACCGAGCTGCCGTTTAGCACGCCCGAAATGGGAGTTGTTTGGCTTTGATAACTCCAAACGGGCGCGGTGGTGGTAGAAAGGCCAATTTGCAGCGGCGTAGCCTTGGTAAATTGCGCGGGTTGGCGTTGCGTCCAGCCAGTGCCAGTGGCCTTAAAATAGCTAAATGAACTCGTTGCCCAGCGGTTTTCGTCGTTGCTGGGGCGGTCGGCGTAGCGCACGCGCCAGTAGTAAGTAGTGCTGTCGCGGGGCAAAATAGCTACTTTCCAAGTGGGCAGCAGGTTATCGGTTAAAGTTTGGGTTTTGCGAAACGGGCTGTCGAAACGGGCGGTGGTATCGAGTTCAAAAATGTAGTTTCGGCTCATAAACTCAACGGCTTGCGCCACCAGCGTTACCTCGGACGTGGGGGCATCGCTGTCCGAAACGAGGGCGTATTCGGCGGGCAGCAGCGGGTACGGGCCCTGCGCTGGAATATTAAAATCGAACGCAGCCACGTTGTTTTGTTCGTCCATTTCGGCCACTTCGTTGTCGGGGTCGAGTCTTATTTCAAACCGATTGAGTCCGCTTTGGGTGCGGTCGTTGGGAATGTCAATGTATAACGTATCTTGGTAGGCCACCGCCCCAAAAACCGACGAATAAGCGAGCGTTGCGCCATCGCGCGAAGTGCGCAAAAGTCTGATTTTCAGTTTATTATTTCTAAAAAAAACACCAAAATTGGCCACCGTTATCTGCACCCGCAGCGAGTCGTTGAAAGCCGAAAGCGGTGCGCCGTTTTTGGCCGTAATGGCCACGTCGCGCGGACTGATGGCATAGTCTGTTCTTTTGGCAGGAAAAACCACCACGGCAGGGTCGCCCTGCAAACTCATTTGTTGGGCATCGGCAATCTGAATCGGGGAGCTTTCGCGTTTCAAAAATTGCTGGGCTATTTGGCGGTGTACTTGCCCAAAAGGTCGGCTTAGGTTGAGGCTGTCGCCCAGCCAAGTATCATAAAAAGCGTCGCCGTATTGTTTGAGCGAAAAACTGTAGGCCAGATTGGAATGGGCCAAAAACAGCACCGCGCCTCGGTCGCGGGCGGCAATCCAGTCAATGGGGTAGGTATTGGCCCCAAAAGTAAAATTACCCAGCACGCAGCCGTTGGCATAAATGAGCGGATAGCGGCCTTTGTTGCGGTAGCCCAGCACGTCGTTGCTGGCCAAGCCAATGTCAATGTCGGTAACGCTCAAACTCGAATGACCAAATATCGTAACCAGTCCCGCGCCTTCGTTGATTTGATTGGTAATGCCCACGTACTCAACGGCTTCGTCGGTTTTTTTTGTAATGGTCGTTACTTTTGCGCCCAGGTATTGCCGCTGCGATTTTTGCTTAAATTCGTCCATAAAACCTTTAAACTGCCGCAGTTCAAACGGGCTGATGCCGCCGCTGAGGTGCAGCACGTTTTTGCGCCAAAGCGCGTTCATGGGCGTAGCTTCGTGTTGTTTTACTTTTTCCAAATAGTCCAAAACCGTCTGCGGGCTGTCGGTCCAGAGGCGACCCGTGGGTAGGGCGGCCACAAAAGCGGGCGAGCCTTTCAAGCCCTGCGAAAACATCAAATCGGAGCCAGGCCAGCCAAAAGTGGGCACCATGTCGCGGGTGTAGCGGTCGCGGGCGGTGCGCGTAAAATCAACCTGAGTGGTGCGGCCTACCAAAAACAAAAACTGAGGATTGCCACGCTCCACCATAAATGCCACAAACCGCTTGATAGCCAACGGACTAAACTCGCCATAATTAAACTGATTGACGAGCAAGTCCATGTCCACGGTGAGGGTATCGTAGCTGCCACCTGCCGCCGACGCGCGGTAAGCGGCGTAGGTTTGGGCGGGTTTGAGCAAGTTGCGGTGCGTAACAATTAGGAAGTTGTGTTTGGTGGGATCAATGTTGCGAAAACTAACGCGCTGCACCCCCAAAACGGGTAGCGAAGTGCGGGTCAAAAATAGTGTTCGGGCGGTATTGGTGTTGCGAACTACGCCTTTCAAAGTGGTATTTTCGAGGGTTGTCCCAACCTGGGTTACATTGTTTTTATCGCTCAAATCGTACAGCCGCGCTTGGCCGTCGGCGTTGGGTATTTGCACCAAAGAGCGGTTTTGAGCATTGGGGGTTAAGTAAAAATATTTTTGCAAATAACCTTGAAAATCAAAGCGTTGCGGGTAAAAAAGCCGATAATAAGTTACCGAATATGTGTCTTCGGGCTGGGTGTCGGTATCGCCGCGCGAGGTGGTAGAAACAAAAATTTTGTTGTTGGTAATATCCGAAAAAGCCAGCGTTTGCCGCGACACATACGGGTAAAACAACTCAAAAGTGGCGGTTTCGAGCAGGCGTTGTCGGGTTTGGCTACCCGCCATTATTTCTACGCGGTGCTTGCGGTGGTCGCGGCCCATGAGATGTACTTCCAAACGCGGCGCGGGGCCCGTTGCCCATACGTTTTCAAGGGTTAATTCGCGTACGTTTGGTTTGTTTTTGGTCCATTCTGGGCCGCTCCATCCTTCACCGTGGTCGTAGTAGGACATCTGCGCGCCCGCCGCTGCCCCCAACGGATAAATCAACCCTTCCGACATTCCTTCGTGATTGGAAGATTTGATGTTAGAAACCAACAAGTTTTCAAGGTGATAGGCTTCGGGACTGAGGTTGCTGGATGCGGTTTCTTGGTAAAAATCCATGCGTTTGCCCGCCTGCCCGTCGAGCCGCCACGTTAAGAAATAGGCGGTGGTGTCGGAGTATAAATTGTAGATTTTGTGCGGCTGCGCACTGTGCGGAATGTACAGCAGCGAGTCTTGCGTGCCGTCGTTTCCTTGGCCATAAAACTCAATAAAGTCTTCATTATCAAGGCGTTTGTCGGCTTGCCCTGCTACAAAAATGGCCTGTTCTTGTCCCCGAAAAAACAACTGCAAAGTGGTGGCATCAACGTTGTTGGCCGCAAAACCTGCCTGCCGCAATTCAGCGGCGGAGATGCGATAAATGCCTGGTTGCACCACGGGTATTCGGAGATAAGTTTGGGCTTGGTTTATCCATTCGTTGCCATATTGGGCTTTGGCCGCGCTACAAACAACAAATAAAAGAAGTGTTACCCGTAATTTTTTCATTGGGTGAATTGGAGTGAATAAAGGTTTGAATCCAGCACCGTGTTTGATGCGGCGTTTTTTTTACAAATTTAAGGTAGAAATACTGGTTCAACTACAATTGATGCGGGAATTGTCCGTGAAGACACGGACAATGACGGCTGCCGTTGCCTGTGTCTTCACAGGCAATCTTTTGTCCCGTGTGGCGGTTTGATATTTACCTTAGCCATTATTTTTTGCCATACCATTTTTTAAGCACTACTTCGGCGGGTTTACCTTGGGGCGTGTACGGGTCGGGTTCGTGGTTGCGGCGGTAAGTGGGAGCGTGCAAAAACCACTTCCACACAAAGCCCCCCGCAAACCATTCTTGCTGCCAAACCTCCCGAAAAAGAACTTCGTAGGCATCGGCTTGTTGCTGTAAATTAGTTGCTGCTTCGCTGTGGTATTCCCAGGGGCGCACGGCAGCTCCTTCTACACTTCGGTAGCCAAATTCAGTAAACAAAATAGGCTTTTGCGTTTCGATGGCCAGTTTTTTAAGCAATTGCAAGTGTGGTTGCCAGCCTTTTTGCAAGTCGTCGGGCGTTGGCTTTTTGTTGTTGGTAAGCGGAAAATAAGCGTCAATGCCAATGTAATCTAAGTCTGCCCAAATGGGGTTTTGGTGGCATTTATCCCAATTGTCGGCGTAGGTGAGCGGGCCTTTGTAAATTTGCCGTACCTGTCCAATCAAATTGCGCCAAAACTGGGGGCGTTGGCGCACAAAAGCGTCCATTTCGGTGGCAATACAAAACAGGGCTACGTTCATCGAATCGGCTACTTGGGCATTCCGAAGCACGTATTTACCAAAATCTTGCTCAAAAATTTGCCATTCGGCCTCGGTTTTTAGGGTAAAATCGCCCGTGTAAGTACCCTGCGCCACCCACACGTGCGGCTTCAACATTACTTTCAAACCCATTTGGTGCGCCATGGCAATGGTTTTGGCGGCCCCCTGCGAGGTTTCGCCCCACCACTGCTGTGAGTTGTCAAAATAAAAATGAGGTTCGTTGGGGCGACAAAATCCGTAGGGAACTACCGCCACCCACTCGGCATTGGTTTGTCTAATAGGCTGAAAGGCCGCCGTGTCGATGGGCGCATTGGGCGCAACCGTGCAAACGCCCTTTATTTTGGACTGCTTATAGACAAATGACGATTGGCACGACCCGCCTCCCAACAGTGGCAGCGCAAATATCCAGACAAAAATGCTCAATTGACGAAATTTATTATTTGTCATGGCAATACAATTGGTAGTTTGGAGTTTGGTTGTTAAATTTGTTGTCTAATTTGCCTTTTGTGTAGATAAAATTAGGCTTTTTATCGTTTTTATACCCATTCAGCTACCTAAAAATAAACTTAAAAATGGCTATTGCTACTAAAATTACGGACATCGTAAACCGAAAAATTTTGCGCCGCGACCGCGACCGCTGGAACTATCAGTACAACTTAGGCCGCTGGGAAGGCTTGGGCGACATCAACGAACTGGCGCGTTTTAGCGTCATTGCAGGCTATGCCCAGCACCTCAAACCCAACGGCAAAGTCTTGGAAATTGGCGCGGGCGAAGGCTATTTACAACAACGCTTCGACAAAACCAAATACAGCCTCTACTACTCGACCGATGCCTCGGACGTGGCCGTCGAAAACGGTAAAAAATACGAAGACGAAAAGACCAAGTACGTAATAGCCGATATGAATGACTACGCGCCAGACCAAAAGTTTGACGTTATTATCATCAACGAAGCCATTTATTACGGCGGCTCGGTGGACAAAGTACTGGGGCGTTTCAATGCCTACTTAGAACAAGGCGGCATTTTTATTGTGAGCATCAACGGCGATGAGCGCAACGCCGACTGGCACCGCATGATGGAAGCCTCTACTTTTTCTAAAATAGATGGTACAACGGTGGTTTGTACCCGCAATACGTTTTATATTACGGTATTGAGTGGCAAATAAAATGTGCTATGTAATTGTTTTTAAGTAGATTTTTTATCTACTTAAATTCAGTAATTTAGATATATTTTTATTATTTTGGGTAATTTCGCATTAATCTGTTTGACGACCTAAACAATCAACTAATTTTGTGGTTAGAATAGTAAACATCAAGTTCAGGTAATGCAAGAAATCATTCATAATCCCATCAACCCCGACAAAGTAGCCGAAAACCCAGGCTTAATGGCTTACGCGCACTCGGCGGGCGGGGCTGTCATTAGGCCCGAAGACATGGGCAAAGTAAAGGGCAAGTCGGTGTTGGCCATGCGGCAGCAGTCGGAGCGGCAGCTCAACCAAGTGTATCAGCAAATGGCCGTTTTGGCGCAGCAAGCCAAAGCCCTGCGGCAGCGGGTGGAGGTTTCGGAGCGAATCTATCGGGTTAATATGAATTTTGAACCCATCATCAACGAAACATACTACGTTTACGAAAAAGAAAACGGCTCGGACGTATTGTCAATGGTAGCACCCAACGAGTGGGGGCGTTCTTACAAATTTAGCCGTTTTATTGCCCAAGTTACGCTCCTCGCCGACCACACGTGGGAAGTGCTTTATAATGAGGAGTTTGAATAATTTGAGCGGTAAGCCCGTGCGGTTTGTAGTTTGAGGCAAAATTCAACTTGTTCAACAATTTCGTTTTATGACAATAGGCTACAGGAAGCACCAATCCAACCAATACGATAAGATTTTTAAAGAGAATATTGAAGCCGTTATCTCAAGTATCATGCAAAATGTACTCGAAATAACGGCTCTTACTGTGGAAGAATTACCCGATGACATTCAGCATACCAAAGAACGAAAGCCTGACGTTCTCAAAAAAGTAACAGATGATAAAGGCAGCACGTTTATTCTGCAAATTGAATTCCAAGTAGCTGATGAGCCTAAAATGGTTTATCGCATGGCTGAGTATTTTATCATGCTTGAAAGAAAATATAATTTACCTGTAAGGCAATTTGTAATTTTTCTTGGGATTAACAATCCTAAAATGCCTACCCGACTTGATAGTGATAGGATGAAATTTAGTTTTCTGCTTATTACTCTTTCAAAACTTGACTATCATATTTTTCTTAAATCGAACAAACCCGAAGAAATAGTTTTGGGCATTTTAGCAAATTTTGAGGGAGAAAAGCCTGAAAACGCACTCAAACAGATAATTAGCCGTATAAAAGAAACTACTGAAGGAGAACTTTCGTTGAACAGATACTTTAACCAGTTGCGTATTTTAGCACAACTTCGCAACTTAGAACTAAATTTAAAAAATGCTATGGAAAGTATTGCAGCGTATATCAAAGAAGAAAGAGATGTTCTCTATTTAAGAGGACAACAACGAACAGAGGAGCGAATTGTAAGAAATTTGCTTTCTAAGATGTCCTTGACTTTTGAGCAAATTGCAGACATTACAGGTGTTACAGTGGACTTTGTCAAGGGAGTTCAACAACAAGTTAGTGGTAAATAACACTTGGTAAATCTTGCCAAGATTTTATGTTTTTTATGCGCTTCTTTGTTAATACGTTTTCGATAGCAATAACTCACCACAAACCACAAACTAAAAAATGAATTGGACTCCGATTAAAGAATACGAAGATATTAAGTTCAGCTTGTACGAAGGTATTGGCAAAATTAGCATCAATCGCCCCGAAAAACACAACGCATTTCGGCCACAAACCGTAACCGAAATGATTGATGCCATGCACATCTGCCGCGAAGACCCGCGCATTGAAGTAATAATTTTGACGGGCGAAGGCGGCAAGGCGTTCTGCTCGGGCGGCGACCAGTCGGTGCGCGGCCACGGTGGTTACGTAGGCGACGACCACATTCCGCGCCTCAACGTGCTGGATTTGCAAAAAATGATTCGTTCTATTCCCAAAGTGGTGATTGCGATGGTGGCGGGCTGGGCCGTTGGCGGCGGCCACGTGCTGCACGTCGTATGCGACATGACCATCGCCGCCGACAATGCACGTTTTGGACAAACAGGTCCCAAAGTCGGTAGTTTTGACGGGGGGTTTGGGGCATCTTATTTAGCACGAGTAGTAGGTCAAAAGAAAGCCCGCGAAATCTGGTTTTTGTGCGACCAATACGATGCCCAAGAAGCCCTCAATATGGGGCTGGTAAACAAGGTAGTACCGCTCGACGAGCTGGAAGAAACCACCGTTTCGTGGTGCAAAAAAATTCAAGAAAAGTCGCCATTGTCTATCAGAATGCTCAAATCGTCGTTCAATGCCGAACTGGATGGGCAAGCGGGTATTCAAGAATTGGCAGGAAACGCTACGTTGCTCTATTATTTGAGTGAAGAAGCCAAAGAAGGTTTTACGTCGTTTTTAGAAAAACGCAAACCCGATTTTAGCAAGTTCCCCAAGTTTCCTTAACCGTTTCGGCGGTTTATGAACAAATAGGCGTTTCGGTAAAGATATGGTCTGCTCGTTTCGATGAGCAGACCCTTTTTTTGTATCTGCTTGCCAATGAGCGTACTTCTCAGAGACAAGTAATAATTTTGCGCTGAAATACCCGCTAAAATTGTTATTTTTGCGCATTCATTCTAATCTAAATTTTTCAGATGAAACGCGCTTTATCCTTCGTTTTTGTTGCTCTTTTGTTGGCAAGTTTTACCAAACCCGAAAAAAAATACGCCGTCGGGCAAATCAAGACTCCCATGGGCGAAATTTTGTTTTATCTCTACGACGAAACCCCCAACCACAAGGCCAGTTTTATAAAATTGGCCAACGAACACTACTGGGACTCGCTCACTTTCAATCGTGTTATCAATAATTTTGTGGCGCAGGGCGGCTGCCCCGACACGCCAGCGGGTTTTTCGGACTCACCGTATTTGCTCAAACCCGAATTTAAAAAAGAACTACGCCACGTGTATGGCGCAGTGGGTGGCGGCCGCGACAACAACCCCGAAATGCTCTCGGCGGGTTGTCAGTTTTATATTGTTCAAAACAAACAAGGCATCGCGCGGCTCGACGATAAGTTTACGGTGTATGGCCAAGTTTTTAAGGGTATGGACGTGGTAGATGCCATTGTAAACGTAAAAACCGATAAAAAAGACCAACCCCTCACGCCTATTCCGCTCAAAGTGCGCATTATTTACCTGACCGAAAAGCAGTTCAAAAAATACGGATACGTAGCAAAATAAATGAATTTGAAAATGTCATCTAATGAGAATTTGATGATAAATGTTAAATGTTAATTGATAACTGAAAAATGCCAGGAACAGAACTATTTGGCGCCGAAGAGCGCAAAGAAATCAACGACGTGTTAGAAACAGGAATTTTGTTTCGCTACAACCACGATGCCCAACGCAACAACATTTGGAAAGCCCGCGAAATGGAAGCCGAGGTTTGCAAGGTAGTGGGGGCCAAATACGCCCACGCCATGTCGAGCGGCTCCACGGCTGCCCAGTGCGCCATGGTGGCCGCAGGGATTGGTGCTGGCGATGAGGTAATTGTGCCGCCGTTTACGTACATAGCCACCATCGAAGCCGCTTTGATGATTGGCGCATTGCCCGTTTTTGCCGAAATTGACGAAACCCTCTGCCTTTCTGCCGAGGGCATCAGAAAGGCCATTACGCCCCGCACCAAAGGCGTTTGCTTGGTGCATATGTGCGGCCAAATGGCTGATATGGAGGCTATTATGGAGGTAATTCACAAACACAACTTGGTGTTGGTAGAAGATGCTGGCCAGGCCATGGGAGCCAGCTACAAAGGCGTTTCGACGGGGCTTTGGGGCAAAACAGGCGCGTATTCGTACGATTTTTTCAAAATAGCCACCGCTGGCGAAGGCGGCGTAATGGTAACCAACGACGAGCAAGCCTACAAACACGCCGACTCATACTCCGACCACGGCCACGACCACATTGGCTCAAATCGGGGCATGGAGCAGCACCCTATTGTGGGTTTTAACTACCGTATTTCGGAGCTGCACGCCGCCGTGGGGCTGGCCCAAACGCGCCGCGTACCGTATTTGGTAGAGAAAAACAACGAACACAAGAAATGGTTGATGAGTCGCCTCGCCAACGTGCCAGGCGTGTCGTTTGCCCACATTCCCGACCCTGACGGCGACTCGGCCACGTTCTTAAACTTGCTGTTGCCCGACACGGAATCTGCCCAAGCTGTGGTGGCCGAACTCAACGCGGCGGGCGTGGGTGGGTTCAATTATTGGTTTACCAATATGTACCATTTCATCAACCAGTGGGACCACATCAAAACCTTGCGAACAGCCAGTAAATTGACCATTGAGCTACTCGGTGCGCCACAAGACTACGCCCAGCTCGACTTGCCCAAATCGCAGGAAGTCGTTGGCCGTTTGATTTCGTTTGGCGTGCGCGTAACTTGGACCCAAACCGAACTCGAAACGCTGGCCAACAATTTGGAAGCCGCCATCAGAAAAGCCATGGTAGCCTATACTTGTTAGTAAACGAAAATTGCTGCGTGTTGTTTGACGTGTGTTTGTACTTAAAATTGTAGAAAATGTCAAAAAAACTGGCATCCTTCACGGAAATAAAAAATAGGCATTTTAAATCATTGACATTCAATTGTTTACAAGCCAAAGTGTCAACTACTTTTTAATGGTTATGAAGGAGATATTTTGGAAGGTTTCCTCTCTGAATTACTGGGAGAGGAAATTAAAATCAAGCAGATTCTTGACAGCGAAAGCAACAAAGAATCGGAAGATGATAAGTTTAACCGCGTAGATATTCTTGTAGAAAATGCAAAGGGCGAGTTGGTCATCATTGAAGTTCAAAATAGCAAAGAATATGATTATTTTCAGCGAATGTTGTACGGTACGTCGAAAGTTATCACCGAACACATCAAAGAAGGGCAGCCTTATGCAGATGTAAAAAAAGTAATTTCGATAACTATTGCCTATTTTGATTTGGGGCAAGGTAAAGATTACGTTTACCATGGAACGACCACTTTTAAAGGCATACACAAAAACGACATCTTGGCTTTGGCCGATTTTAAAGGCATACACAAAAACGACATCTTGGCTTTGGCCGAAAAACAGGTAGAATTGTATCGAAAGGATAATATCTACCAGATATTTCCCGAATATTGGGTAATAAAAGTCGGGAAATTTGGCAATAGAGTAAAAGATAAGTTGGACGAATGGATTTACTTTTTTAAGAATTCGGAGATAAAAAATGATTTTTCAGCAAAAGGATTGAAGGAGGCAAGTGAGCGGCTCGACGAGATGAAATTGAACGAAAAAGATGCCAAAGAGTATAAAAAATACCTCACAAACCTGCGCGATGTTGCCAGCGACCAGCACACCAAAATGGCAGACGCACAATCTTTAATAAAAAAAGGAAAAACAGAGGTAGCTCAAAATCTCAAAATGATGGGATTGTCGATGCTGGATATAAAAAAAGCGACAGGATTGACCGATGCAGAAATAGAGCAACTGTAAAAATTTGTTCAATTGTAAGTAATTTGGTATAAATAAACGACGTTTCAATTTTGTATAAAACTTTGATAATAAGCACTTTGCGATTCTATTGACTATCGACTATTGACCGTGGACAAAAACGGCCTGATGCAATACACCGCTCGATTTCGTTCAAAAAAAGCGGCTCCAAGTGTAATTTTCGCTTGGCTGGGTTGGGGGGGATTGTTGGAGCTAACCAGCCTAAACGCCCACAGCCAAGCCATTGTTCAAACCATTTTGCACAATAAAAACAGCTTTTATTATACTGACATGACCGCCTATCAGCGGCCCAATCGGGCGTGGCCAGTAGGCGTGTTTGACTCGGGTACGGGCGGGCTAACGGTACTGAACGCCATTGTGCAGTTCGACAAACACAACAACCGCACGGGGCAAAGCGGCAAAGACGGCATTCCTGATTTTCAGACCGAAGATTTTATTTATTTGGCCGACCAAGCCAATATGCCCTACGGCAATTACGCGGGCGTGGGCAAAACGGAGTTTTTGCGCGAATTGATTCTGAAAGATGCCCAGTTTTTGTTGGGTAACAAATACTATTTAGACCAAAAAAGTGAAGTCCAAACCGACAAAAAGCCCATCAAAGCTCTGGTGATAGCCTGCAATACCGCCACGGCTTACGGTAAAGAACAAATTGAGGCTTTTTTGCAAACGGTGGGCAGTCCGCTCAAAGTAATCGGCGTGATAGACGCGGGTGCAAAAGGCGCGTTGCAAATCCTACGCCCCGACGAGTCGGCGAGCGTTGGGGTTTTTGCTACGGCGGGTACGGTGGCTTCTAATGGCTATGTCAATGCCCTCAAACGCTACCAACAACTATGGAAATACACGGGACAGTTGCAGTTTTATAGTCAGGGTGGGGTAGGGCTGGCCGAGGCCATTGACCAAGATGCCGCCTACATTGACCCCGCCGCCAACGCGCCCCGCACGGCTTACAAAGGCCCAAACGTCAATGTGCCAGATTTGGGCATTGACCGCACGCTCATGGAGCTGTACAATTTTGATTTTGGCAATGACAAAATGCTTTGCGATGCCAAAAACGTGGACGATTGCAGTCAGTTACAAATCAACTCTGCCGACAACTACGTGCGTTATCACTTGGTGTCGATGCTCGAAAAAATGCGCCAAACCCCCAACGCGCTGCCCCTCAAAGCCTTGATTTTGGGCTGCACGCATTATCCTTACATGACCCAAACCATCGAAAAAGTATTGACAGAACTCCGCGACAAACAACGCAATGGGGCATATCGCTACCGTCATTTGTTGGCCGAAAAAATACACCTCATTGACCCCGCCCTCAACACCGCTCAAGAACTTTATGACCATTTGCACCAAACCCAACTCACCAACGCGAAAGGTAATTTAGCCAACAGCGAATTTTACATCAGCGTGCCTAACTTGCTCAATACCAGCACAAAAACCGAGCAAAATGGTACGCGCCTCACCTACGATTTTAAATATGGCCGCGCCGAAGGGCAAATACAAGAAGACGTGCGCGTGGTGCCGTTTAGCAAGCAAAATATCCTGCCCGACGTAGCCGAGCGGCTGCGCACCCAAATACCCGCCACGTTTGAGCTGATTCGGGCTTTTGGCAAAACCAGTGCAAAAACCAAACAATTGCCTATTCAAGAGCGGTTGTAGGCGAAGGCAGTAAAATGCGCTTTTTGCGCAATGTTTTTATCTACTTATTTGGCTTCATCGCGTTTTTCCTCTTTTCACGCCCTTTTTTCCTGCTTTCAACAAAAAGTGCTATTTAGGCAGCTTGCCGTTTTTCAATTTTGTTTCATCAAATTTTAAAACAGAAACAAAATGAAAAATCTATTGACAACCATTTTTTCAATCTACTCTTTTTTGGGTTTTTGCCAAGATTACACACTCTCTGGCATTGTGAGAAACAGCAACCAAGAACCCGTTGAGATGGTGGGCGTTTTTACAAAAACGGGGCAAGGAACGCTGACCAACGAATTGGGTGAATTTACGTTGAAAGTTTCGACGTTGCCTGCCAAAATTATGCTGAGTCATTTGAGCTACAAAGCTGTTGAAGTAACCGTGGCCGACCAAAAACTGTTGCCTATTGTACTTGAAGAAAACGTGAAGACGCTACCCGAAGCCAAAGTAGGAAACTACGCCATTGAGCTGATTTACAGAGTGATAGATAAAGTAGCCGCCGACTCAACCTACAATCATTTTGCGCGAGGATTTTACAGGAAAATTCAGAAAGAAGGCGAAAAATACACGGTTTTGCATGAACTGCTTTTTAATGCAAACACCAACGGCAAATATGGTATTGATGCTTGGCAACCCACCGCCAGTCGCTACACACTGCACGATGGGCACGTAGAAAATCGGACTATACAATCTTCCATACGAAGTAGCTCATCAAGTCCTCGTGTTCAGTTTATAACAGATAATTACGGGCTAATTCCCAAAAATGAGATTGCTAAAATGTACCGTTTTGATATAGAAAATTTCATAGACCAAGATACTCCAAACGAGATTGCGGTGGTACTTTGTACTCCAAAAGAACCTACCGAAACGAGCTTTACGGGGAAATTCTACGTTAAAACGGCCACAAACGCGCTTTTAAAAGTAACTGGTCGAAGAAAACTCAATAAGAAATTTTGGACCCATAATTTTTGGTTCAAAGTCAAAGAAAGTTACTTAGACCTCAACGTAAGTTACCGCGCAGATGGCGAGGTATCGGTACTTTCGGGCATGGATTTGGACTTTGTTACCCTGGTTCAGTATGCCTCGGTAGTAAATAAAACAATAATAGACCACGTTGATTTGATAATGTATGAATATGGTGAACCCAAAAACAATGAAGCCCGCCAACTGCAAAATAGTATTGTTCCCGAATCAGAGATTTTTAAGACTACCCAAGAAAGTCCCGACTTTTGGGCCAACAACGCTGTCATTAAACGTACGCCCGTGGAAGATGAAATTATCAAGGTTTTTGAAAGTAGAAAGAAAAAAGGAAGCACCCTATTTATCAACAAATAGGGTTGATGAGCTATCTTTGAGAACGTTTGAGTGGATAAAAAATTAGCATTGAAATGAGCGATTATTGGAAACATAAACAAAAAATAGCCAAGTCAGATGTTTGGATTGTGGCCTTTTGTTTTGTGCTTGCTACTCCGTTTTTTTACGAAACTTTCGTATTTTGTTATCATAAAATAGGGGTAATTAAAACTATTTTTTTTGTATTTTTTCACTATTTTAATCCATTGTTACTGGTTTATTTTTTGGTCTATTTTCTGCTTCCTGTTTCTATCAAAAACAAAAATGTGTTCTATTTTACTTTGATTTTGCTCGTTACTCTTTTGGTGCAGGCTGCATTGTCAAGAACGGTATATGGGTTTCTGGGGGTAAAAGTTGCTAAGATTAACTTTGACACCATAACATTCGAAATACAGGACACCATTATGCTGGCTGCGCCACTATCTATGATTCTGTTTGTCAAGCAGTTAGTAGAAATTAAAGGCCAATTTTTGAGAATTGAAAAGGAAAAGAAAGAGGCGGAGCTTAAACTCTTGAAACAACAAATTGACCCACATTTTTTGTTCAATAATCTCAACGTATTGGGGGTGTTGATTCAGCAAGATAAGAACTCGGCTACTGAATACCTCAATCGTTTTGCCAACCTTTATCGCTACCTTATCAAGTATAAAGACGAAGACGTGGTGTTGTTGGAAGAAGAATGGAGCTTTGCTCAAAATTATATTTTTTTAATACAACAACGTTTTGGAAATACGTATGATTTTAGCAGTTTTCAAAACGACAGTATTGGGCCGCTGTTAAGTCGATTTGTGCCACCTGGCGCCGTCCAAGCGCTCATCGAAAACATCGTCAAACACAATCAAGGCGACCACGAGCGACCGTTGCAAATTGAGGTTGAGTTTGGGGATAATTATTGCGCCATCAAAAACGAAATCAGGGCCAAACTCACCAGCGTAGAGTCCACGCAAACGGGACTGAAAAGTTTGGAAATGCGGTACAGGTTATTGTCAGACCAAAAATTGATGATTAAGCAGACTGAGGGCAGCTTTGAGGTAAAAATCCCACTTTTGAAATCGGTGTAAAGTAGCAAACGGGCGAACATGAAAATTTTAATCATTGAAGACGAACAAATAGCCAGCAGCCAGTTGGCGCATTATATTGGCCAATACAACGCTGATTTTGAGATAGTTGGTATTTTGAGGAGTATCAAAGAAGCTATGATTTGGTTTGGCGTTTACCCAAAACCTGATTTGATTTTTTCGGATATTGAGTTGTTAGATGGCAACGTTTTTATGCTTTACGCTAACGTTTTGGTGCAATCGCCCATTGTTTTTACCACCGCTTACGACCAATTTTTGCAACGAGCTTTTGATGCCAACGGCATTGGGTACATCTTGAAGCCTTATGGTTATCAGAAAGTAGCGGAGAGTCTTGATAAGTTTTTGAGTTTAAAAAAAGAGCTTTCAATTCTGCCCGAAACGCTCACTTTGGCTGTTATTGAACAACTCAAAGCGGCGCTTCAACCGCATTTTCAAAGCTACAAACAGCGTTTTACGGTCAAAATACGCAACGGAATCCACATTTTGGCTGTGGCAGATATTGTCTATTTTGAGTCGAAAGATGGGGTGGTATTTGCTTTTGGCAAAAACCAACAAAAATACCCGCTCAATGGCACGCTCAACGACGTAGAAGAAGTGCTGAATCCAGTCCATTTTTTTAGAATCAACCGGTCCGAAATCGTGAATCTTGAAATGATTGATAGAATTGAAGTTTATTTTAACGACCGCCTCCTTGTCAAAACCAAGGCAATCAACAAAGACTTGATTGTGAGTGCCAACCGCGTACCAGCGTTCAGAAAGTGGTTGGGGTAATGGCATTGGCTACTTACTTAATGCCGTTTGGCTTACTCAAACCCACGGCGTGGCGTGCATTCCCGTGTCGGCGTTTTACCGCCATGCCACCGACCACGGCGTAGTGCGGTTTTGTTTTGCCAAAAAACAAGAAACCCTCGACCAAGCCGTGGCCAAACTGAGGGCGGTGTAGCGAGGTGCGTTTTTGGTTTTTAAGGGGTAAAAATCAATGACGTTATTGGACCTAAATCGTTACATTTGAGAAAAATACAGCCACTCTCTTATGGAAAATGAAGCAATATCGGTCTTATTGGCCCACACCGACCCGCTGATGTGCCAAGCACTTGGCAATTTGCTCACTGCGCAACACTACCCAGTGTACTTTTGCCATACCGAGGCCGACATCCTACCGCTGCTGTGCCAACACCAGCTGAGTGTTGCGTTTTTGGGCCACAACATCGCCCAAAACGGCAATACTTTGGCATTGGCGGCTTGCCTGAAAGCCCAATTTCCTGCGGTGCGGTTTGTTTTGTTTACCCAAACGCCCTCTTTTGAAGAAGCCATTGCGGCCATGTGCGCCGAAATAGACGGTTACTTGTTCTACGACGACGGTCTCACGGCTATTTACGACTGCATAGATGCGGTGGTGTGTGGCACGCCTTACTTCTCGCCGTCTATCAAACAACTACTCGACGACAACCCCGACCCCGCTGGGCCGACCCTATCGCCGCAAGAAGCAAAGGTAATAGCGTTGGTAGAGCAAAATCGAAGCAACAAAGAAATAGCCGAATTGCTCCACATAAGCCTCTTTACGGTGCAAGACCACCGCCGCAATATACGCCGCAAATTGGGCATAAAAGGAGGTAAGAATATTTTGCTGGAATACCTAAAACTTCCCCCCCCCCCCCCCCCGAATAAAACGCTGATAATCAAATAGTTGTGTAAAAATGTACACCATACAGTGCGTGGAATGCTAAAATATCCCTATTTTTTGTTCAAAATAGGGATTGCGCGGTATTATTTCTGGCGCGTACCTTTGTACACGAAAAAGCCCCAACTTAGTTTGGCGACCGAAGAGGGGCTTTTTCAAAAAGTTCAAACAATTTTACAAATCATTTAAACGGTTCAAAATTATGAAAAAAAATCCACTTATGCCATTACTTTTAGTAGTTATGGTGGTCGCGTGTACTACAAAGATAGACCCGAATGAATCTGGTTTAGATTCAAAATCATCTTTGCGAGTTGGAAAGGCAGAAATTGACAAATTGTATAATACTGATTATGAAGGGCTTAATAACCTAATTAGAAGTATAAGACGTGTGTCTTTTGGTGTGCCTAATTTTGAAAACCCTAGATGGAGAGCATTCGCTATCTCTGTCTGATTCCACAAGCTTTGCCAGAGAGCCAGAATTTTTATGTGTGTTTTTTAACAGCCGAACTTAGTTTTTACCATTTTAATTGTTATTTCATATTTAAATTAAACTCAAAATGAAAAAATTAATTAAAATTATAGTTTCTGCCTTTTTTGTATGTTTTTCTATATTATCTTGTCAAAAGGATAATATAGATAGTCAACAAATACAAACGTCTAATGTGAATGACCTGCACGTAACATCTGACGTAGCACTCGAAGTTTCAAATAATTATTTTGAAATTTCAAACACTACCTCAAAATCCAATAGTTCACGTATTGGTAGAGACGGGAAAGGACTGATTGATATGAAAGATAAAAAAGTGAAATCTTTAAAAACCTTTAAAGACGAAAAAACTCAAGAAGAACTTTTCCATCTTTTTAGATACGAGGGAGGAGGTTTTTCTATAATCTCAGCCGATAAAAGAATGACTCCTGTTTTAGCTTTTTCTGAAAGCAATGATTTTGAAAACGAAGAGTTAGCGGGAATCAAAGAATGGATAATGGCGACCAAAATGGGTATAAAAAAAGTAAAAAAAGACCTTAAAGAGCCAGAGGAAAAAGACAAGAGATTATGGGAAATATTCTTAAAACAGTCAAAAGGTGGTCGTGTTGCAGTTACTTGTCAGCCAGATCAAATTTTTGATACAGGTAGGTTTGTTGATGCCGTTGCAATATGGGGACAAGGAGGAGAATATAAATTCTATTCACCCACTGATAATGGTTGTCAATGTCAAAAAAAACCTGCGGGTTGTGCATCGGTAGCAATGGCAATGATTATGAGGTATCATCAACATCCTCAAACTACAATGAGCTTCAACGGAGCATCCTTTGTTACTAATTATCCTACTATGGCGCGTATTTTGTCGGGTTCGAGTTGTGCTTTACCTTCACCAGAAAGCCTGCAAGTTGCAATGTTGATGAGACTTTGCGGAGGAGCGGCAAATTCAGGATACGGAGTCTTTGGTTCTTGTAATACATACACATATCCTTGGAATGTGGATGATGGACTCAGTTTTATGGGGTTCTCCAATGGAGGCAATTCTGGGTCTCTTTCAGATCAATATAATAATTTAAAAAGCGACTTGATGAATGGGTTTCCAGTTATTTTCTCTGGAACACAAGGAATGTTTAACCTTAATGACTGGCATATTTGGGTAGGAGATGGTTATCGTTCGTATCGTTACGAATACGCTTACACAGACCCAAGGACTGAAATTACTCGTTGTATATCAAATAAAACAGAGTGGATTGGAATGAATTGGGGATGGGATGGAGAATGTAACGGATACTTTTATGCAGCTTATGAATTTGATACAAGTCAGAATGGGACGAACTATGGTACCTATCGTTCGTATTTGAATGTTATAACTGGAATCAGAAAATAATAAAAATCATGAAAAACATTTTATACATATTTTTCATAGCAACGATGTGTGCTTGTGAAAAAGAAGAAAATTTCGGCCCTTTTGAATCTTCATTTTCTGGATTTTGGAAATTGAAAGAAACTCAATCAACAAATGGGAAAATTACTCCATCATCTTCAAATATCTATTTTTTTAGAGAATGGTACGGCGATGTTAGTAAATTTAGTACAATGGGCAAAGATAGTATTATCTTCTATTTAGAAAAAAATCCTACAACTGCCACAGCAATCAAAGAACGCATTGAAAGGAATGTGAAGTTGAAAAAAGCTGTTTCTTCATTGGATAATGGACAATACATTTCTATTCAATCGTTTGCTAATCAAATGGGTACAAATGTGTATTTAGAGATTCGTATTGCTAATGAAAAAGAAGAACTGTCTGCCAGTGAAATTCAAAGATATATACCAGTAGGTACAACAAGAAAGTGGTGATATTACAATCGTGTCACGTTTCACAAGGTTGTTGATGGAGAATAGCTATATTTTTGTTCAAGTTTAAGACTTTATTTTTAAATTCATTGGATATCTTTCCCAAATAACGTGTAGCTTTTCAAAGATTTAGGTCAACAATACGTCCATACTTTGAAACGTAACCAAAAATCTATCCAAACACCCTCACAAACTTGGTAGATTTGGTACATTTCAGACCGTTGAAAAACGCGCCAGCCTTGTTTCTCCAAAATACATTTTAGTAGAATATTGTTAGTTTGGCATTTAGATTGCTATTTTGTTGTAACCAAATACTTGTACAACCTATAATGCAGTTTCTTTTTCCAACTTTTCTCTGGAGTTTATTGGCCATTGGAGTTCCCATCGCCATTCACTTGTTCAATTTTAGGCGCACGCGGCGGGTGTATTTCTCGAACGTAAAGCTGCTCAAAACCGTCGAAATGGAGACCAGTTCGTTCAGGCGGCTCAAACAATACCTCATTTTGGCGGCGCGGGTGTTGGCCATTGCGGCTTTGGCGTTGGCGTTTGCGCAACCTTTTTTGCCCAGCAAAAACAAAGCGGGTATCAATCGCCAGGGCGTAACGAGTATGTACGTTGATAATTCGTTTTCGATGCAAAACGAGCAAGACGGCCAGCGGTATTTGGACATTGCCACCACCAAACTGGGGCAACTGTTGGGTTTGTTTCGCAATGCTACGGCTATGCAGCTCATTACCAACGACTTTGGTAGCCAAGAGCAAGCCCTCAGCCCCGCCGACCGCCTCCGCGACCGCCTCACCACCATCAAAATGGCCGCCACACCGCGCACGCTGGCCAACGTTTATAAGCGGCAGGTCAATTTGCTGGCAAGCCACGCGGGCAGCGGCAAAAATCAACTTTTTTGGTTTTCTGATTTTCAAAAAAGTACCGCTGGCGACTTGGCCAAGCTCCAAATTGACTCCACCAATCGGCTTTTTGTGGTGCCCGTGCAGGCCAATGCTACCCAAAATGTTTTTGTAGATTCGGTGTGGCTCAATACGCCCTTCGTGCGGGAGTTTCAGAACAATATTTTGTACGTCAAAGTGAGCAATTCGGGCAATAACGATGTCAAAAACTTGGTAGTGAAACTTTTTTTGGACGATGTGCAGGTGGCTACCGCACCCGTCAATTTGTCGGTGCGGGGTTCGGCAGCGGCAGCTTTCAATTTTAACATTCGGGGCAAGGGCTTCAAGCGCGGCAAAATTACGTTCGACGACCAACCCATTACTTTCGACAACGACTACTTTTTTGTCCTCAATGCCTCGCCTACCATTCGGGTGTTGCATTTGTACGGCGCGAGTACCCCCACGCCCTACGTCGAAAAAGTGTTTGACAACGACAGCCTTTTTGCGCTTCAAAGCATAAACGCCAATAACGCCGACGTGGGTTTGCTCAAAAATACCGATTTAGCGGTGCTCGAAAACCTCAGTAACGTAGAAGGTGCGTTGCGCGGTGAGTTAGAAAACTTTGTAAAAAATGGCGGCAGTTTATTGGTTATTCCGCCCGCTACCCCCGACCTAAACGCTTACGCCAACTTTTTGACTGCGCTGGGTATCAATGGCTTGGCTACCCGTACGGAGCAGACGGCGAGTCCTTTGCCCTTGGCCAACCCCGACCGCAGCAGCCCTTTTTTTAGTGATGTTTTTGAACAATCGGTGCGGCAAGAAAACATAGATATGCCCACCGCCGCGCCCGTGTGGCAGTGGCAAGCCAACGGCACGCGCCTGCTGTCGTTGCGCAGTGGCGATGTGTTCTTGACGCAGTCTGCCGTGGCGCGGGGCAAAGTGTACGTGCTGGCCAGTCCGTTGCAAGCGCAGTACGGCAATTTTGCCCAAAACGCGCTTTTTGTGCCTACGTTCTACAAAATAGCCGCCCAAAGCGTCCGCGAGCAACGAACGGGCTACTCGTTTTCGGAGAATAACTTGGTGCTGACCGTGCCAGACGCGCCCAAAAACGCCATTTATAAACTCAAACGGGGTAAATTAGAACTCATACCCGTGCAGCGACTCAACGGCAATCAGTTGGTGCTTGAACTGCCCAAAAGTAACCAATTGAGCAGCGACCAAGAGCTGGAAGCTGGTTATTATGAACTCCAAAACGACAATAAAACGCTGCAACTGCTGGCTCTCAACCAAGACCGCCGCGAGTCGCAGATGGATTATTACAGTGCCGACGAACTGCGCCAAGTATTTAAGAATCAGCCCAATGTAGCTATTTTTGATAACCTCAATGATGCCGATTTTGTCAAAGAATTTGAACAACAAAACTTCGGCAAAAGCCTCTGGAAGTATTTTCTGATGGCGGCACTGTTGTTTTTATTACTCGAAATACTGGTAGCACGCTTTGTAAAATAGTTTTTTTAAAATGAGGAAAATATACCATTTTAGGGGGTAAGTTCGTTAGTGAATACAAAGACGATTTGCCATGAAACATTTCAACATCTATCTCATTATCAGTTGTTTGTCGGTTCATTTGGTGCAATCTCAGGCGCTGATGCAACCCAAACCGTTGAAGCCCGACACGCTCAGAACAATCCAACTCAAAGAAGTAAAAGTGTTTGGAATGACCATTGAGCGATTTAAGCAAACATTTATGGCATTGGAGTTACCCCCCAAACCTGTTGTTAAATTAGACCTTCCTCCTCCCGAAAAATTTAGACAATTAAGTGCTGACCCGTGGAGTGGTGGCCTAAAATGGTAATCGAAAGTGGGGCCTTTTACGTATTTTTGGCGAAAATGGAGTCGGTTTGCCAACAATGAGCGGAAATATAACGCGAAAGTGGCCTACGATAAAAAATTTAGCAGGGAATGGGTAAGTAAAATAACAGGTCTAAACGACGCGCATTTATCGGCATTTTTGCGGTATTGTCGCCCGCCCAAAGAACTGGTTTTGGAAGGCACAGAATACGATTTGGTGCTGTATATTCACGAATATCTTGCCCCTTTTTTGGCACAACAAAAAGCCAAAACTTAACGCAGCACTGCGTTAATACCTCCCGTTAGATTGATTAAATTGTCAAAACCGTGCTGATTTTGCAGCAGTTCAATGGCTTTTTGACTCCTGATTCCGCTTTGGCAATACACCACCACAAGTTTGTGGCGGGCAATATCGGCTACGTGTTTTTCTAATTCAGAAAGTGGCATCAACGCACCTCCCAGGTGCTCGGAGGCGTATTCGTGCGCCTCTCTGACATCAATAAGTTGAAAATCTTTGTCCATTTGTTGCCACTCCCGAAACGTTTGCGGGCTAATTTGTAACAGATTGGGAGCTGCGCAAAATTGCTCATAATCAATAAGTTGGCTGATAACAGGGCGGTTGGGAAGTTTAGGAATTTGAATGATGCGCGTAGTGAGGCTCAAAGCATCAATCACAAACAACCGCCCCGTGAGCGGTTGGCCAATTTGGGCCAATAGTTTGATGGCCTCGTTGGCCTGAATGGCCCCCACCATGCCAGGCAACACGCCCAATACGCCCGCTTCGGCGCAATTGGGGGCGAGTTCGAGCGGGGGAGGTGTGGCAAATAAATCGCGGTAGTGGGGGCCATTTTGATAATTGAAAATAGCCACTTGGCCCTCAAACCGATAAATAGCCCCGTAAACAAAAGGTTTATTGAGCAACACGCAAGCGTCGTTTACCAAATAGCGCGTCGGAAAATTATCGGAACCGTCGATGATGAGGTCGTAGGGAGCAAATAGGGCGAGGGCATTTTGAGAAGTTAAGTAGAGGTGGTGCGGCTCAATTTTTACGTGTGGATTGAGCGAACGCAACCGTTGGGCAGCTTCGGTTACTTTGGGTTTTCCAACCGACTCTGTGCCGTACAAAATTTGGCGTTGTAGGTTACTCATGTCCACGGTATCGTTGTCTATGAGGCCAATTGTCCCCACGCCTGCCGCTGCCAAGTAGAGTAAAACAGGACTCCCCAGTCCGCCGCAACCAATTACCAATACTTTGGCCGCTTTGAGCCGCTCTTGGCCCGCTACCCCAAACTCAGGAATGAGCAAATGACGGCTGTATCTTTGAAGTTCGGCAGCAGAAAGCATATTTGGGGATTAGGGGTTGGGTATTGGAGATTAGGGTTTGGTAATACATAAAAAACTTCCCGAAAGTTGGATTTTCGGGAAGTTAGGACAAGACAATATTTTGAGTTTTATTAAAACTTCAACGGCACTGAGAACATGGCCGTGTCCCACATGAAATCAAGTTTATCGTCCGAAACGGCAAAGGTTAATTTTTCAACGGGTTCTTTGGTGGCTTGGGCCGGTACGGTAATTTTCAGAACGTCTTTGTCTTTGATTTTGTCGTAATCATAAGAACCCCACTGCTTTAATGTAGGATTCAAAACTACAGTCCATTCTTTTTCGCCAGGAATGGTAAACAACGAGTAAGTACCCGCTTTCAACGCGGTGCCGCCAAACATACCGTCTTTTTTGAACGTAATTTCGGTGGCTTCGTTGGCCCCCGTACGCCATATTTCACCAAAAGGAATGAGTGCCCCGAAGATTTTGCGGTCTTTTTTAGAAGGCTGGCCGTAGGCCACAGTTACGTTGCTGCTCTCGGCTTTGATGCGCGGGCTGGCGGGTGGTTGGCTGTTGCAGGCGGTAGCAACTACCATCGAAAACAAGACAAAAAAAGCTGATTTTTTCATGATTAAATAATAAAGTTTGATTAAATTGAATGAATACACAACGACCACACAGGGCAAAAAGTTGCACCACCACGGCAGGTATTTTTAGCGAATCAACAGAAATGAACCCCGTTTGCTAAAAGTGCGTTTGGCCTTGTCGAGCATATCAAGGCGATAAAAATAAGCACCTGATACGGCAGGTTGGCCATTTTGCTGGCCATTCCAACCTTGTTTGGGGTCGGTAGAAGAGAAAATAATGCTGCCCCATTGGTTATAAATGAGCCATTTAAAACCCTGACTTAACTCGCCTTTTATTTCGAGCAAATCGTTGAATCCGTCGCCGTTGGGTGTAAAAGCATCGGGTATAAACACATTGCCCAGCAAATTGCAAAGTACGGGTGGCGGGGGCAAACAGGCTACGTTGGAGAGTACAACGCCTTTTTCGGTTTCTACTTTGAGTTGATAACACGTTTTGTTGTTGCAACTGGGGTCGGTGTCGTCGCGGCTAAACTCGGTGGCGTTGGCTTTCCACCAGGGCGCGTTATTTTTTAGAACGGTTCGTTGCAGGGCTTCGCTCGGATACCGATAGGGCGCTACCGACACCCGATTCAAAGCACCTTCGCCCGTAACTTTTAAATAACTCACACACAGCACATTAGACTCAATTTGGGCCGAGCAAGTGTCGGTAGGCATGAGTTTAAAACACGTAATTTGGTTGGTATCTATGAGTACTTTAACGGTCTCTTTGGACATTCTGATGGTTTTACCCGACGACGCAAACGGGTCGGTGGCTTCTTGGCGGTAGAGCAGCCAGCCGTTTTCGGAGGGATTATCAATGGTCAATTCGGCGGTGTTGGCATCGGTAATGGCCAATTTGGTGAGCGTAGGCGGTTCGTTGGCTTGTTTGGCCGAAATAGTACGCACGGTGCTGCCGCCGCATTTGCCATATTTATGAATGCCTTGCACCCGCACTTGTTTGGGCAGCTGGTCGGTGTAGCGGTGGGTAACAACGCGGGTTTGCTTGTTGATAATTTCACCATTGCCATCGCCCCATTGAATGCCGTAGTCGTCGTATTTATTGGCGGGGTCGCTGGGTAAAGTGAGGGTAGCCAACCCATTGACGCAGAGCTGCAACCGAATAACGGGAGGCGTGGTGTCTTGTACCGTAACTGTGGCGCAAGAGCGGGTGGCTCTGCCGTCTTTTTCGCCCAGCTGCATTACTACATAAATTCCTGCTTTTGGATACGTGTAGTTGGAGTCGGTGGTAGTTTTATAATTGCTGGGCGCGCCACCTTGGTAATCAAAAATGTAGCGGTGATTGGTTGCTCCTTTGAGCGTATTGAAAGCACTGGTGGCAAAAGGCATACAACCCACGGTGGCTTTCATGCCCATTGAGCCGCTCAATACGCTGACATCAGTGCATTGGTTATTGGCAATTTGTTGCGAAAATCCAAACGAAATAAATCCAAAATAGCAGCAAATTATCCCCCAAACGGCTTTGGAGAAAAGTCGTTGAAACTTTGAAAATAAGAATGTAGTATATGGTTTTGACATACCTGCTGGATTTGCACCGTACAGAATTAACAAAAAAACGAGTGCAAAAATTGCACTCGTTGGCCAAAAACAATGAAATAAGTGCCTTTTTGGGGCAAAAATCAAGAATCGTAACTGAGTCCGTACTGTTTTAGCACGTCGGCGGGTACGCCTTCCCACTTGTTGGGCATATTGCCTGCGTAGCCCAAATCTTTGATACCCATCTGGCTGGTAAAGAAGCCCGTAGCGGTAAAATTTCGCATCATGTTAAAAAATGCTACGCCCTGTTTTACGTCGGGTTTAGTTTTGGCGGGATAAGCTATCAAGTCTATCAGCTCCATTTGTTGGTTTTTTGGGCAGTCTATCCACTTTTTGCCAAATCGTTTATTACTTTGGTTATCAAGCCACATTAAGCCTCCGCGCATGGGCGTTTGGTGCTGGGGTTGGTCTTTCATCATGAACTCAATAAAAGCAGGTACGCCCGCTTGCGAGGCACTTCCCGATTTGTCGTCGGCAGGAATAATGATGTCGCAAAGCGCAGTTACGGTTTTGAGTTCGTGGGGCGTAAAAAACTTGTCGGCCATGAGTTTGGCATCTCTGATGGCTTCTTCTTTGAGGCGGCCTCCTGGTATTTTGACGGGTACTGGGCCCGTGGGCGGCGGCGTGGCAGCAGCTTCGGTGGGCAATACGGCTGCTCCGAAGGCCGTGGCGGCAAGGGTTCTGAGGGTATCTCGGCGTTTCATTTTCTTAGGTTTTTGAGGAATTATTGGCTCACGGATTTCGCAGATTTACACAGATGTCAAAAAAAATCTGTGTAAATCTGCGAAATCCGTGAGCGTAAAATCAAATATTTTTCTTCTTCACTTGGTCTATTAAATATTCTGAGGTGCGCATGGAGCTGGCCAAAATGGTCCAAGTTACGTTCTTGTCGCCTTGCGACACAAATGGTCCTGCATCTACTACAAACAGGTTTTTGACATCGTGGGCCTGTTGGAAAGCATTGAGTGCCGACTTGCTGGGGTCGTTGCCCATACGCACCGTGCCTACTTCGTGAATAATCTGCCCAGGTTTGGCCAATCCATAATTGGTATCAGCACCTGGCTTAGAGCCCATTGGCACGCCCCCCATTTCGGTTATCAGCTGCTCAAACGTGTCTTGCATGTGTTTGGCCTGTTTTATTTCGTTGTCCGACCATTTGTAGTTGAACCGCAGCGTTGGAATTCCGTATTTGTCCACCTTATCGGGGTCAATTTCGCAATAATTAGACTCCAACGGAATAGGCTCACCACGCCCCGCCATGCCAATATACGCTCCATAGAAGCGGCGGTAATCGTCTTTTAAACCTGCGCCGTAGCCGCCAGCGTCTTTCATGCTGCCGTTGCGGGTGGGGTATTTGCCGTTCATGTTTTCCATGCCAAATCCAAACCCAAAACTGGGCATGCCCATGCCACCGCCGTACTCAATGTGGTAGCCGCGCGGAAAATCCAGCTTTTTGTTGTCGAGCCACCAGGGCGTAAATACGTGCATACCGCCCACGCCGTCTTCGTTGTAGCGTTTGCGGTCCATGAGGGCAGGAATAAAGCCGCCGCGCGACGCGCCCGTTGAGTCGTTCAAATATTTGCCCACTACGCCACTGCTGTTGGCCAGTCCATTGGGGAAACGCCCCGATTTTGAGTTCAGTAAAATACGAGCCGACTCGCAAGCCGACGCGCCCAATAGCACGGTTTTGGCGCGAATGGTCTTTTCTTGCATCGTTGCCACGTCCACGTAAGACACGCCCGTGGCCAAACCCGTGTTTACGTCGGTCAATACTTCGCGGGCCATGGCACCGTTGATGAGCGTTACGTTGCCCGTTTTGATGGCGGGTTTGCACAACACCGACGACGACGAGAAATCGGCGTAGGCCATGCAAGCACGCCCGCATTGGCCACAGTAAAAGCACTCACCGCGTTCGTCGTTTATTTTTTGAGTCAGCATAGACATCCGCGACGGTAGAACGGGGATTTGCAGGTTTTTACCCGCTTTTTTTATCATTAATTCGTGCAAACGTGGCTTAGGCGCGGGTAAAAAGAAACCATCGGGTTCGTTTGGAAAATTTTCGACCGTACCAAAGATGCCAATCAATTTGTCCACACGGTCATAAAAAGGCTTCAAATCGTCGTAGCCAATCGGCCAGTCGTCGCCGATGCCCGAAAGCGAGCCGCGCCGAAAATCATCGGGCCCAAAGCGCAACGAAATGCGGCCCCAGTGGTTGGTGCGTCCCCCCAGCATCCTGGACCTAAACCAGTGAAATTCAGTGCCTGGCGTGCTGCTGTACGGCTCGCCGTCTATTTGCCAACCGCCCCAAGCTGCGTCAAAATCGCCAAAAGCCCGCGTGGTGCTTGCCCCCCGCCGTGGCGACTCGTACGGCCATTTGAGTTGGGTAATGTACTTGGGGTCGGCGGGGTCAAAATAGCCACCTGCTTCGAGTAGGCATACTTTGGCCCCTGCTTTGGCCAGCATATAAGCGGCCATGCCGCCGCCCGCGCCCGAACCTACAATGACGGCATCATAAACCGTGGGCTGTTCTTTGATTTGAAAAATAGACATATAAGTAGTTGGTCAGAAATAGGCGGTTCGCCGCTGCGATTATATTATTTTTGATTTGTAATAAAGGGTAATTTGGTAATAATAAATTGATAAACATCGGACCGCACGGGCGGCCCCGCGCCGACGCGGGCAATTACAACAAATTACTGTAATTACAAACAATTACGAGTAAGTACTTATCAATTTGAAAATTTGAAAATACAGAAATTTGAAAATCACAATGTTGAACTGCCTGAAAACGGGCTAATTGTACAACTCAACAACGATAATTCACAAAGTGGTAAAACACATATATTTACTCAAATATTGTCATTTTTTAATTTTTATCAAAGCGAAGCACCACATCTGTACCAATGCGCCATCATAACATACTGGGGTAAGGGTTTTGAGAAAAAATGAATATATTTGTAGTGAAAAGATGAAACACCAATGAAAGCGAAAAGTTTTAAATATTGGATTACCCAAGACCTTCATGAACAATTTGGCATCAGAAGAATCTACGATTTAGTGTTGCTCAGTGAGTGGTTATCGGCTACCAATGAGATTTCTAAGGAAGAAATAGAACAATTAGAGCTTCTTCGAATAGGTTTAAACAAAAACGCCGAATTTTGGAATGAAGAGGAGTTAAAGATGAAATTTATTGGCCCTTTGATTGAATTTGTTAAGATTGATTCTGACAGTTTTAGAACTTTTTATGACCGCCCAATACGCATAACAGTAAATGAAATTCTACTTAGTGGCACACTCGACATGGTGATTGCCACGGGCTTTCAAGTACCCAAAAAACCGTTCTTTTGCGTGCACGAGTACAAGCAAGAAAGTAAACGGGACGGTGACCCCAAAGGGCAACTGTTGGCAGAAATGATAGCCTTGCAAGCCATAAACTTACCCGACGAAAATCCTGTTTATGGTTGCTATGTGTTGGATAGAAACTGGTTTTTTGTTGTACTAAAAGGCCATGAATATGCCGTGAGTAATGCCTTAGATGCTTCTCAAGAAGATGTTTTCATTATTTTTAAAATGCTTAAAAAAGTAAAAGAATACATTATTGAAATAATTAAGAAAGATTCGTAACGTCCTAATGCCCGTATTCGTAGTTATGGTTGTCCTTGCGGTAATTTGTGTACAGAAATGCGGCAACTTAGTGCCCTGAAAACACCAAGGCTGCCACACCATAAGAAATATCACAACGAAACGCCGCGTTTCCAGGGAATAAAATCGTCTTGGCCGAGGCGTTGGGCTTGCGTTAGTTGCTCGCCGCTGGCTATTTTGATAATCAATTCGAGCAATTCGTCGGCATTTTGGGCAATGGTTTGCTCGCCCGAAATAACCGTACCGCAGTCAAAATCAATGACATCGGGCATTCGTTCGGCCAGGGCGGTGTTGGTAGCTACTTTCATGACGGGGCAAATGGGGTTTCCCGTGGGTGTGCCAAGGCCCGTTGTAAATAGAATAATGGTGGCTCCTGCGGCGGTTTTGCCCGTGGTGGCTTCTACGTCGTTGCCAGGCGTACAGGCCAATTGCAGCCCGCGCTCGGTAGATATTTCGGTGTAGTTGGTTACGTCTTGAATGGGTGCTGTGCCGCCTTTTTTGGCTGCGCCCGCGCTTTTGATGGCATCGGTAATGAGGCCGTCTTTGATATTGCCAGGCGACGGATTGAACGCAAAAGCCGACCCCACTGCCTCGGCTTTGCCCGAATAATCGCGCATTAGTTTTTCAAACTTGGCCGCTTTTTCTTCGGTTACGCAGCGATTGAGCAGCTCTTGTTCCACGCCGTGCAACTCTGGAAACTCGGCCAAAATGGTTTTTGCGCCCAACGTTACCAATATATCGGACACTTCGCCCAGCACGGGGTTGGCCGATATGCCCGAAAACCCGTCGGAGCCGCCGCACTTTAAACCCACCACCAACTCCGAAAGCGGCACATCTTCGCGCGTACATTGATTGGCTTTGATGAGTCCCAAAAAAGTTTCTTTTACCGCCTGCGACAGCATCGTGTATTCGGTGCCATCTTGTTGTTCAAAAATGAGTAACGGCTTCTCAAAGTCCGGGCTACGTTGGTGAATCTCTTTTTTGAGCGTACTAATTTCCGAATGTTGGCAGCCCAAACTCAGCACCGTAATACCCGCCACGTTGGGATGAACGGCATAGGCCGCAAACAACGCGCAGAGGGTGTTGGCATCGTGGCGCGTACCTCCGCAGCCGCCCTCATGGGTCAAAAACTTAATGCCGTCAATGTTTAAAAAGGGGCGAAGCCCCCCACCCCCCGATGGGGGAGTAACTTTAGCTCCCCCATCGGGGGGTGGGGGGGCTATATTTTGATAAAGATGCAATAATTCGCGCACTTGGTCGCGGTAGGTTTCGGGTTGGGCGTAGCCGAGTTCGCGCTCAAAGGCATCTTTTAGAATCAAAATATTGCGGTTTTCGCAAAATACCAGCGGTAGCACCAGCCAATAATTGTACGTACCCACCTTGCCGTCTTGGCGGCGATACCCTTTAAAAGTGCGTTCCTGCCATTTCTGTACGTTGGGTGGTGTCCAGTGGTAAGGTTGTCTTTTGGCAGTGCTATACGGTTCGGAGTCGTGTTGCAGGTTGAAAGTCGTGATGGTTTCGCCGCGTTGAATGGGCTGCTTGGCTTTGCCCACCAGCACGCCATACATGATTACGGGGCTGTTGGTGGCCAAACTTTGGGTTACAAATTTGTGCTTGGCGGCTACGGCATAAGGTAGCTCATAATCAACGCCTTCGTGCGTGATAACCTCGCCAGCGGCCAAGTTGCGCAGGGCCACAATTACGTTGTCGTTGGGGTGTACTTTTAAAACCTTGTGCTGCATTGATGTTGCAAATAATAAGATTGTTGTTCTTTATAAAACGGTTTGGAATTATTTCCTGCACCATTTTATAAAGAACAAATGTCTCCGTTTCTAACCAAGTGCCAACCAGATTTGCTGTCGAGGCAATAACCGCGCAGACTTCGAGCTGCCATACAAACTTAAGTTTGTCTTCTTACTGCTTCAAATAAGCTTCTACTTCATGTACCGACACCACGTCGGCGTATTTGAGCAGCAAGTCGGTGAGGTTGGCAAAGTGGTAACTTTCGTGTTTATCGGCCACACATTCTTCTGGCACAATAGTGCGATACCCCCTTGACAATGAATCTATTGCAGCTGCCCTAATACAGCCAGAGGTGCTACCACCCGTCAGAATAACGGTATCTATTTGATGCCACACCAAAAGGCTTTGAAGCTGGGTTTCAAAAAAAGGCGAGGGCATTTTTTTGCAATAAATCACGTCTTTTTGGCGGTCTATTACCAACCGCTCGTCAAACTCGGCGCGGCGGCTATCAAATTTGATATTTTGCAGCGAATCGGGCGTGTTGGTGCGCGTTCCCCACACACCCGCGTCTTCGGCAGAGTCCATGTAAGCCACGTACGTAAACACCACAGGCCAGTTTTTTGCCCGCGCCAATGCGTTGATTTGGTTGATGTAAACAATCTGGTTGGGGTCGGTTTCGTAGGCCGTCTTCGGAAATTCTTGCAGGTTGGTATAGGCGTTTTGAACGTCAATATTTATGATAGCAGCCTTACGGCCAAACCCAAAACGAGCGCGGGCAGGGTTGGCTTTTACTTCATAATAAATCTCGCGGGCAGTTTTGTTAGATAATTCCATTGCTGGTTGATTTGAGGTTTGTTATTTGTGGTTTGAAATTTGTGGTTTGAAATTTGAAGTTTACCATTTACACATTTTACCATTTACGCATTTACCACTTACGCACTTACGCATTTTACCATTTACGCACTTACGCATTTACCATTCCTTGCCCCGCTACGTAGCCAGTTGTCCACGCCGACTGAAAATTATATCCGCCCGTAATGCCATCAATATCAAGTACTTCGCCCGCAAAAAACAATCCTTTTAGTTTTTTACTTTCGAGGGTTTGGGGGTCTATTTCGTTCAAATCTATGCCGCCGCAGGTTACAAACTCTTCCTTAAAAGTAGTTTTTCCGCGCACCAAGAATGGGCAATTGGTAAGGTGTTCGGCCAAGCGATTGAGGTTTTTGGCGGGCAAATCGGCCCAGCGCATTGTATCTGGAATGTGCGACATTTCTAACAGCAACACCCACAACCGATGCGGCAAATCGGCAAAAGGCAAGGTGTGAACAAACTTCAATCGGTAGCGCAAGTCTTGGCGGGCTTCTTCGAGTGCTTGCCGCGCCACTTGGTCGGTTTTGAAAGTTGTAAAGTTGGCCAGAGCCGTAAAAGCATAGTTTTTTTCGGCCAATGTGCGCGCCCCCCAAGCCGACGTGCGCAACACCGAAGGCCCGCTCAATCCAAAATGCGTGAACAACAGCGGCCCTTGCTCGTCGAGTTTAGTGCCCGCCACCCGCACCCGAGCCAGCTTTACGGCCACGCCACTCAACGCATGAAACGGCGACTCTGGCACATTGAACGTAAACAACGACGGCGTAGGCACAACCACCGACAGTCCCAATTGCGCCAGCCAATCGTAGCCCGTTGATTGGGGGTGTCCGCCCGACGTAATAAGCACGCGGTCAAATTCGTGGGTGGTAGCGTCGGCAGTGGTAAGTCTAAACCGTCCCGATTCGGTGGGGCAAATTTGAGCAACGGCACAGCTCGTTTTTACCTCAATACCAGCGCGTTGGGCGGCGTTAAGCAAACAATTGATAATGGTTTCGGAACGGTCGGTGGTAGGAAATACGCGCCCGTCTGGCTCGGTTTTGAGGGCTACGCCGCGTTTTTCAAACCACGCCACGGTGTCGTGGTTGTTGAAAATTTCAAACAAAGGGCGCAGAAATTTTGCCCCGCGTGGATAGCCCGCGCAAAGTTGCGGCAGCGTGGCGGCGGCGTTGGTAACGTTGCAACGCCCCCCACCCGACACCCGCACTTTGCTCAGTACGGCGCGGTTTTTCTCAAAAATAGTAACGCTGGCGTGATGTCCGTGTTTTTCGGCGGCAGCGATGGCTCCCATGAAGCCCGCCGCGCCGCCACCCACCACGCCGATTTGAATTTTTGTCAATTTAACAATTTGTTTTGCGTAATTTTGGGTCAAATTTACTCAGTTTTGACCGTAATTCATTCTCAAAGTTTTTCTTTCAACTTGCCCGTCTGGCGCATCATGGGCAATATCCTGGCCGATGCCTCCGTTCCTACCTTGCTCGTGCTCGAACTCCGCAACCGCGACCAAGTGGCTTGGGCCAATTTAAACCTCAGCACGGGGCGGCTTATTTGGCAACACACCATCGAAACCACCGATTGGTGGACGGGCAGCTTGGGGTGCTACAACGGCATTTTGCTATTGCACCGTTACGCCAACGCCGAGCAGCCCGCTCCCACAGGACTTCTGGCCGTCAATGCCGACGATGGAAAAGTGCGCTGGGAGTTAAAAAAAGCCGTTTTTGTGCAAACCGACGGTCATTTTATGCAAATAGCGCAACGCAACGCCGCCCAAGAACCCGCTTATGAATGGCGGCAATTGACCGACGCGCAGCCCATTGTCGAACCGCCCCAAAACTGGATTGCACCAAACCAAGATAGCACCTGGCTTACGTCTATTTCGTACGCGCCTACCAACCAATATTACGATTTTTTGAGCCATTTTATTGCGAATAAAACAGGGCAACAACCCGTCCAAATAATAAATTATGCCGAAATTGATGCTTGTATTGTGCTTTTGTACTATTTTTACTCTCCCAATTCTATTACTTTATCCCAATCCTTGCTGGTTATTGATTCAACTAAGAAGATATTGTGGCACGAAATTAGCAGTAATCTCGGCGACAGTACCACGCTCGGCGGCTTTATGCATAACCAAAACCAAGTGATTTACCTTCGTTCTGAACTTGAATTATTGGTACTAAATTTTTCAAAATCATGACTGGAAAAATAGGATTTATTCTCGGAATTACCTTATCAATAAGCGGGCTGGCGCACGCTTACTCCCCCGTTCAACCCGACTCTACGGGCGTTGAAAACAAAAATGGAAAAACGTACGTGGTGCATCGGGTCAATGCTGGCCAGACGCTATATGCCGTGATGCGCCAATACAAAACAACGCTGCAAGCCATCAAAGCGGCCAATCCTGGCATGAAAGACAACCTCACCACGGGGCAAGTGCTGCGCGTGCCGTACACGGGTAGCCCCGCCACAACGGCGGTAGTATCTACTAAGCCACAGCCCATCGAAAAAAACGTGGAAGTGGGCAAAACCATTGTAATTAAGCCCATTGAGAACAAACCCGAACCCAAAAGCGACAGTAAAATTGTAATACCCGCCGACAACACGCCCCCCAAAGTGGAGGTAGCCGAAAGCCCAAAAACCGAAGAAAAGCCCGCCGAAATTCCAAAATTAGAACCCAAACCCATTCCCGTTGTGGTAAACAAAAACGGGATGCATCGCGTCGAAGCGGGGCAGTCGTTGTATGGGGTGGCCGTAAAGTATGGGGTAATGATGGCCGACATTCGCCGCTGGAACGCACTGGGTTCTGACCAAATACGGGCTGGCCAAGAATTAATTGTATCTGAACAAGCCTACGCCGCCGAGGCCAGTCGCCGCCCCAAACCCGACTCCGCCAAAGTAGCCGAAGCCAAGAAACCTGCGCTGCCCACCCGCCCCACCGAAGACCCCACCAATGCCACTTTGCCCGAAACCCGCATTGCCAACAGCGGCTCGCGCTTGGTAGAAATGGGCACCGCCGAGGTGATTGATGCCTTAGACAACGGCAACAAATATTTGGCTTTGCACCGCACCGCACCCGTTGGCTCGCTGGTACAAGTCAAAAACGTGAGCAATGGCCAAAGTGTGTGGGTAAAAGTAATTGGCAAACTACCCGAAATCAGTGCCAACAACCGCATCATTATTAAATTGTCGGCGCGGGCGCACGAAAAACTGTCGCCAGGCGGCAAGCGTTTTAGTGCCGAAATTAGTTATTTAGCGCAGTAATTCACCGTCATTCTTCTACCTGCGAATGAGCTTCTTCGGCCAGTTTGTGAGCGTTTTCTTCGCCCAAATAACGGTTAATGACAGCGTGCGCGATATACAAAATGGGGGTCATCATCAAAGCTACGATGCCTTTGTAGATATAATTGATACTACCCACCGACAGCACCTGCGTTACCGACCAATCGCCGAACAAGTAGAAGGCAATAAAAATAACCACAAAGCTATCTACCAATTGCGAAAAAAGCGTAGAACCCGTAGCCCGCAACCAAATTTGTTTGCTGCCCGTGCGCTTGCGTAGCCACGCAAAAATGGTTACATCTAAAATTTGGCCAATCAAAAACGCAACGACTGAGCCAACCATAATGCCCAATCCCTGCCGAAAAATTTTGTTAAATCCTTCCCCAATATTGAGCGGATTGCCCAACGAGTCCGTTTTGTTTACATCTAACCAAAACTGCGCGGGCGGTAGCTCGGTAGTGGCATAAATAGCCACAAACATATACACAATAAACCCCGCCGTGAGGTAAGAAATGCGCCGCACGCCGCGCTTACCAAAATACTCGTTGATGATGTCGGAGGTAATAAAAACCACGGGCCAGTTTACGACCCCCGCCGACATATTAAAATCGAGTTGAGTACCAAAAAGCGGAATTTGCGCGGGCGACATTCCCAACAAGGCTTCGACCGAAAAAATTTTAGCCCCAATGATTTCGGCAATCAAGGCGTTGGTCAAAAATAAACCGCACAAAAACAAGAAAAGACTCTGTTTTTTACTTTCAAAAGAAACGGGAAATGTGGGCATTTAAGATGCTGTAAAAATTTAAGTAATGAGTTAAAATTTTTGTCATGCTGACGAAGGAAGCATCTAAGGCAGATGCGTTTTTAGATGCTTCGTGCCTCAGCATGACAAAATTATTTCTCTTTGTTCAAAATGATATTATGCTTTTTTTATTCTTCCATTTTAACGCCTTTTCAAGGCAAATTGTTTAGATTTTATTGATTTGAACAAATGCTTCGGCGGCGGTTTTTACGGGCAGTTGGCAGGTTTTATCGAAGCAAACATAAATGTGCGTTTCGGCGGTGGCGGGTTTGTCTTGCAGCAGTGGTAATGCCGACGAATGGGTTGTTCCCAGCATTATTTTATTAGGAGCAAACTGCCGCTCTAATTCCAATCGGAGGGCTTCGGCGGCGGGCCCCACAATGGCCACTTCGGCGGTGGATTGTGCGCGCATGGTTGCCAATGCAGCCCAGTTCGTAACCCATTGCGAGTCGGTGAGGAGGGTATTTTTTAATTTGGCCAACAACAAATCTGACAATTCGAGCCAATCGGCGCGGTTGAGCAGTAAACCTGCGGTGTACAGATTGTGCGCCATGATGGAATTGGAAGCGGGTATTACATTGTCAAAAATTTCTTTTTTTCGGGCTATCAACTCCTCCGCATTTTGGTCGGTAAAAAAGAAAAACTCGTCGGCGGGGTCGTAGAAATTGGCTATCACGTAGTCTAACAAAAGCGCGGCTTGGTGCAGCCAAGTTTCGTTGAACGACACCTGATAAAGCCCCAAATATCCCTCAATAACGGCGGCATAATCTTCCAAAAACCCTTTGATTGGCTTGGCTTGATTGGCCTTGTAGCTGTGCATGAGTTGCGCGCCCTCAATGGTCATTTTTTGTTGGATAAACCCCGCATTTTGCACCGCCAATTCTTTGAAATTTTCATCGCCAAAAGCCCGATAAGCGTCGGTTAAACCTTTGAGCATAAGCCCATTCCACGAAGCCAGTACTTTGTCATCGAGGCTTGGTCTTACGCGGGGCGTACGAATTTCAAACAATTTTTGCAGGGCATTTTGGTACTGCCGGTCAAAATTTGAGTGCCAAATGTTGCATTTTTTTGCTGTTTCGGCGGGGCTTTCGGTGAGGTGCAGGTGGTTCATGCCGTGTTCCCAGTTTCCGTCCGCGCTGATGTTGTAAAGTTTGGCAAACCAATCAAAATCACTTCCGAGTGCGGCTTGCAGTTCGGCTTGCGTCCAAACATAAAACTTACCTTCCACGCCCTCGCTGTCGGCATCTAAGGCAGCATAAAACCCACCCGCAAGGCTGGTCATTTCGCGGCGCAGCCAAGCTACGGTTTCATAAACTCGTTTTTTATACAACTCGCTGTTTGTCAGCACATAAGCCTCGCTGTAAATACTCAACAACTGGCCGTTGTCGTAGAGCATTTTTTCAAAGTGCGGAATAAACCACTCGTCATCGACCGAATACCGCGCCCAGCCTCCGCCGAGGTGGTCGTAGATGCCGCCTAAGGCTATTCGGTCGAGGCTCAATTTGAGATGCGTCAGTGCTTGGGGGCTTTTGGTGAGGGCAATGTAGCGCAGTAAAAACTTATAAATAGACGGCATCATAAACTTGGGGGCGCGGTTCATTCCTCCTTTTTCGAGGTCAAAATGGGCTTCCAATTGCGCAAACATAGCCTCCGCATCTGCTATCGTAAAAGACTCACTGTCAGTACTTAGGCTATATTTTTGGGTTTCCAAAAGCTGCATATTATCGGCAAAACCATCAGCCGAGCGGCTCAGGTCTTCGTAGTGATTTTCAAAACCATCGCGCACACTTTTGATCAACTGCACCCAGTTTTGGGGCGGCAAATACGTGAGGCCGTAAAATGGTTTGGCGTTGGGCATCAAAAATACGTTGAGTGGCCAGCCGCCCCGCACACCCATGGCTTGTACCGCGTCCATGTAAATTGCGTCCAGGTCGGGGCGTTCTTCTCTATCTACTTTTATGCACACAAAATGCGCGTTCATTACTTGGGCAACAGCCTCATTTTCAAAGCTTTCGCGCTCCATCACGTGGCACCAGTGGCAAGCCGAGTAGCCAATACTCACCAAAATTGGCTTGTTTTCGGAGGTGGCTTTGCGCAGGGCTTCTTCGCCCCACGGATACCAATCAACGGGGTTGTGGGCGTGTTGAAGCAAATAAGGTGAAGTTTCGTTAATCAAGCGATTGAAAGTCATTGGAAACACATTTGGGTTATATTTTTAGAACAGAATTAAAGCTGAAAGGTTCACGGGGTTTGTTCGGGTTTGAGCGGGGCTGCACAAATAAAAATAAGGGTAATTGGCTTTTGGGTTGTCATAAATTCAAAAAAATCAATTATTTTAACAGCCATGAAATCTACCTTATCCTTTATCCTGTTCATTTTTGTTGTTGCTGCCCACGCCCAAACGCTCACCCAAACCGTGAAAGGCCGCGTGATTGACACCGAGTCGCGGCGGCCTGTGGTGGGAGCCAGCGTGTCGGTACTGACGGTGTCGCCGCTGGTGGGAGCCAGCACCGACTCAGATGGGTTTTTCAAAATATTGAACGTCCCCGTTGGCCGCCACTCGCTCATTATCAGTTCAATAGGCTACGAAAGCACCGCCATCAAAGAGTTGCTGGTGGGTTCGGGCAAAGAAATTGAATTGAATATTTTACTTTCTGAAAGCCTACAACAACTGCAAGAAGTAACCATCAAAGCCCAGAAAGAGCACGGTGCGCCGCTCAACGACATGGCCAGTGTGTCGGCGCGGTCGTTTTCGGTCGAGCAGGTCAAACGCTTTGCGGCGGCCATCAACGACCCCGCCCGCATGGCGCTCACGTTTGCGGGTGTAGCTTCCAACAACGACCAGAGCAACGCGCTCATTATCAGGGGCAATACCCCCAAAGGCGTGCTGTGGCGCATGGAAGGCGTGGAGATTCCAAACCCCAACCACTTTGCCGAAGAAGGCGCAACGGGCGGCGGTATTAGCGCGTTGAGCGTAAACGTACTGGGCAATTCCGATTTTTTTACGGGAGCTTTCCCCGCCGAATACGGCAACGCCACTTCGGGGGTTTTTGATTTAAAACTGCGCAATGGCAACAACGAAAAGCGCGAATACGCCGCCCAAGTGGGTGTGATGGGCTTGGACGTAGCCGCCGAAGGGCCTTTTTCTAAAAACAATAAAGCCTCTTATTTGGTCAATTATCGCTACTCCACGCTCGAAATCTTGAAACAAATCGGCGTTAATCCAGCGGGCGATGCCACCCCCAACTTCCAAGATATGGCCTTCAAGCTGTTTTTTCCAGTGGGCAATAAGCACACGCTTTCGCTGTGGGGCATGGGCGGGTTGAGCAAGCAGCTCCGCGACCGCACCGACCGTACCGACGCTTTCCACTCAGACAGGGGCGTGGTGGGCCTCAATTGGGTTCATTTGGTGTCCGACAAAACTTTTATTGACGCTACTTTGAGCTGGGCGGCCAGCCGCTCCACCTACGATGCCACGCGCAAAGAGCGGGTGTTTATCAGGGAACAAAGTTATACCAATGAAGCCTACCGCGCTTCTTTTCAAATCAACCACAAATTTAACGCCCAACACGCTTTGCGGGTGGGTGGCATTGTGAGCAATCTGCATTTCAATTTGCTCAATCGCACCATTGATGGCCCCAAAACGAGTATTTTTATTGACCAAAAAGACGATACGCATTTATTGCAAGGCTACGCCCAATGGAAGTTTAGGGCATCGCCCGCGCTTTCGCTCAACGTTGGTTTTCATGCCACGGTGCTGCAACTCAACGGACAGTCGGCGGCTGAGCCGCGCCTCGGTATGCGCTGGACCGTTGCCCCGCGCCACACCCTGAGCGCAGGTTTTGGCGTTCACAGCCGTACGGAGGCCATTTCCACTTATTTTGCCCAAATCAAAACCAACGCGACCGAGAGTGGGTTGGCCAATAAAAACCTAAAATTGATGAAATCGCGGCATTACGTGCTGGGCTACGAATATAGGCCACACACCGACTGGCGGCTGCAAGTAGAAGTGTATTATCAGCAGCATTACGACCTGCCAATTGGCCCCGCCAATACCAAAAATGCTTTTTTGAAAACGTTTTCGTTGGTCAATTCTTTGGACGGCTACAGCAACGACTCGCTGGTGAGCAACGGCACAGGGCGAAATTATGGGATAGATTTTAGCATCGAAAAATCGCTCACGAACGGGTTTTATTTGATGCTCAATACTTCTATTTACGAAGCCAAATATACCGCCGCCGACGGCGTGGAGCGCAACAGCCGATTTAATGGCAATTTTGTGCAAAACCTGCTGCTGGGCAAAGAATGGAAAGTAGGCAAACGCAAAACCAACAGCTTTGGCCTCAACTTGCGCAGCCTCTGGGCGGGCGGAAACCGCTACACCACTTACGACTTGGCGCAAGCCCAAAAAAGAAACAGCGATGTCAGAATATGGAACCAAGCCTACGCCGAGCAAATTCCCCATTATTTTAGAATGGATAGCCGCGTTAGCTACACCAAAAATAGAAAAAAGGCTACTTACACCATTTCGCTCGACTTGCAGAACCTCACCAATCGGCTCAACAAATATGACCCGTATTATTCGGGTACCACCAGAAATTACGTTTTTGACACCCAATTGGGCTTAGTGCCTATTCTAAATTGGCGGGTGGAGTTTTAGGCGGGTTGCCAACGCCACAGGTAGCGGCAAGCCACCGAGCGATAAGGTCGCCAGGCTTCGGCTATTTCAAAGAGTCTGATTTTGAGCAACTTACCCGACAAATCTACGCCATAAGCACGCATCATTTTTTGGCGTATTACCAAATCGTCGTACGGAAAAACGTCCTGACGGCCCAGCACAAACATCAAAAGCATCTCGACCGTCCAGCGACCTACGCCTTTGATGGGCGTTAAATAGGCCACAATTTCATCGTCGGTTTTTTGTTGCAATTGGTCATAATCAATGCCTTGCGTAAGGGCAAACTCGGCCACGTTGCGGAGGTAATTTACTTTTTGGCCAGACAGCCCCGCCGACCGCAAGTCGGCCTCTGACTTGGCCAGCAAGATTGCTGGATGCGGGTATTGGTCAGGAAAAAGTTGGACAAAACGCGCAAAAATAGCGTCGGCGGCCTTGACCGAAATTTGCTGCGAAACAATGCTTTCTAACAACGCCAAATACACATCTTGCCCCGCGTCAAAATCTTTTTTGTATTCAGGGGTTTGCGCAATGATGTGTTGCAAAACAGGGTCTTTTTGGAGAATTTCGTGGGCAGCGGTCATGGTTTAATTGAGGTTGAACAGCGGCAACCGAAACGCCACGGCGTTGTTGAACATCAACTTACTGATGTGTGGATTGAGGTAGCCAATGAGGGGCAACTCGGCAATTACGTCCATGACCTCCAACTCTGATTCGGCTCTGACGACGCACCAAATCTTGGAACGGTCGGCGGCCAATGCGTAAGAATTAACCTTGCCTTGTTCCATCAATTCGGTAATTTTGGCGCGGTGGCGCGGTATGGTTTGTACAAAATCCTCCGTTATTTGCAGGGGAAGCGTAAGTTCTACCATGAATTGGCTCATTCGATTGATTTAATTTGTTGTCAGAAAATGCAACATCAAGCCGCAAAAATTGGTTCTTTCTCTGCCAAAACCACTACGGAGATACGAAGATTACCTCATCTTTTTCAGCATCAAATACAACCACAAATCTTCACCAATCCTTAAAAACGAGCCGCAGTTGGTACGGCCATCTGTGGTTTTTACATTTCTCAAAAAAATAACTTGACGAGGGAAATACCTTCTACATACCCTCACCCGCCAACCCCTTCAAATCCAGCACAAAACCTGCCAGCACGTCCTCGCCCAAGAGCGGGTTGTCGAAGGTGTTTATCAATATTACGGCTTGCTGCGGGCGGTAGATATACACTTGCTGGTTTTTGGGGTCAATGAGCCAGCCCAAACGGCAGCCGTTGCCTATCCAGTCTTCTTCCATTTTGCGTTGGGCTTCTTTGAGGTTGTCAGAGTTAGACATGAGTTCTATCACAAAATCGGGGCAAAGTGGCGGAAACTTGGTTTGCTGCGCTACACTCAATGCCTCCCAGCGGTGGTTGGCTACCCAGGCTACGTCGGCCGAGCGCACCGCTGTGCTGGGCAACCGAAACATCGTAGAAGAGTCAAAAGCCTTGCCTGTTTTGGCAATTCTATTCCAAATGCCTATTTCAACATTCAGCTCAAAATTCAAATTTCCAGTTATTCCTCCTGTGTTGGGCATGATGAGTATTGTTCCGTCGGGTTCGCGTTCAAATTTTAGATTGTCGTTTTGGGTGCAGAAATCATAAAATTCGTCGTCGCTGAAGCGAAGGCGGTCATATTTTAACGCTATCAAATCTTCCATTTTCCTTGTTTTTTGAGGCTAATATAACGTAAAATAATTGGGTAGCAAGCAATAAGGTACATTAAAAAACGGTTACACACCCTCAAAACCCTGCCGATTGGTCATAAATCACTTCGTCTATTTGCGTAAAAGCTAAGATGTGCGGGTGCGAGCGGTTGTCGTGAACATAAATGAAGTAATCGTCGGCTTTTTTGAATTGACCATAAACGGTATGCCCGCTTTTAAGCACCACATTCACCGACCGATTGCCCAACTCAGCCACGCGCTCGGCCACTTGATGGCCCCCAATTCTAATCATTCGTTTACCCATTTTTTTGTGGTTTGGGATTTCTTCTATTTGGTACGGAAACCTTATTTGTTTTTGAGGTTTGTGAATCCAACGGCTATCGTTAAAAACGCTACGCCACTCCCGCAAGTCGGGGCGAACGGGTATTTGCTATTTGCTAAGTACTTACTCGGAATTATTTGTAATTATAGTAATTCGTTGTAATTGTCCGCATCGGCGCGGGGCCGCCCGTGCGGTCCGATGTTTATCAATTTGTTACCACCAAATTACCCCTTATTGCAAATTAAAAATAATATAATGGCGGCGGCGAACCGCCTATTTCTGCCCAACTACTTATTTGCTATTTGCTATTTGCTATTTGTAATTTGCCCAAACCCTTCTTTAAAGCCCTGCACAATAAGGCGTGCTATGTCGTCCGAATTAAAATTGAGCAAATCTAAGTCGAGGGGCTGGCTGGGTCTAAAAACCGTTAGTTTGAGCGCGTGGCCTTTCAAGTTTTGCTTTTCAACGTAATTTTCAGCCCAAGCTATCTCACTGTTTACGAGCTGATTGATGTTGATGTCTTTTACTCGCTCTCCCAATTGCAAGAAGCTACGGTAGTTGAAAGGCGCAGCGTCCATCTGCTCGGAGTGGCACGCTACGCACATGACCTCGGTGGCACCATCTTGCAGCGCGGCTTTGATGGGTGCTACCACGCGCAGCCCACCGTCCAAAAACGCAGTGCGGTGGTTGCCGCCAATCTTAACGGCGGGCATCAGCATGGGCAAGGCACTACTGGCCATCACGTATTCCATAAAATGCGCATCTTGGGGCGTAGCATAAACCATGTTGCCCGTCAAAATATCTACTGCCCCCACTTTGAGGCGCAAATGACTCTGACGCAGCGAATCCAGACTGACAGAACGACGCATGAGCGAATGAAGCGGAGCAGGATCCAAAAAACCATCGAAGCGACTCATAATGGCATCAAAGCCCGACATAAACCGCGAACGCTGGATGGCAATGTCGGTAGGACAGGTAATGTTTTTTATCCAAAATTCAATCAAGCCTTTGCTCACCAGCGGCCAGTCAATCTTCTGATTTGCAGGCAATTGCTTGGCCGCCTCGGCTACCAAATAAGTCGAGTTTAAACTCCCAACCGAGATGCCGTATATCATATCGGGCTCAAAACCCGACTCTAAAATGGCCTGCACTACGCCCACCTGAAACGCCCCTTTAAGCGAGCCGCCACCCAGTACCAAAGCTTTCATCAAAACAATTTATTAGTGGTAGATGTATATCTTGTTGTATTTTGTCCCAAATTTGGCACTTGGCTGCAATATTACAATTATTACGCCAAAGCCAATTGTAAAACATACAGCTCTTTTTAATTTCACGTTACACTCCATGCCACTCTCCATCAAAGATATTCAAGCCCCCATTGCCAGTCAAATGGACGCTTTTGAGCAGAAGTTTCGACATTCTATGAAAAGCAATGTGATGCTCCTCGACCAAATTATGAACTACATTGTGCGGCGCAAAGGCAAACAGGTGCGCCCCATGTTTGTTTTTTTGACGGCGGGCGTGTGCGGGCCCATCGGCGAGCCAACCTATCGCGGCGCGGCACTCATTGAGCTGCTGCACACGGCCACGCTCGTGCACGACGACGTGGTGGACGACTCCAACTACCGCCGCAGTTTTTTTTCGATTAATGCCCTCTGGAAAAATAAAATTGCTGTTTTGGTGGGCGATTATCTCCTCTCGCGCGGGCTGCTGCTTTCTATCAACAATGGCGACTTTGAGCTGCTCAGAATTGTGTCGAACGCCGTGCGCGAAATGAGTGAAGGCGAACTGATGCAGATGGAAAAAGCCCGCCGATTGGACATTACCGAAGAGGTGTATTTTGAAATTATTCGCCAAAAAACGGCTTCGCTCATTTCGTCTTGCTGCGCCGTGGGGGCGGCCTCGGTCAATGCAACGCCTGATGAAATCGAAAAAATGAAAGATTTTGGCGAAAAAGTAGGCTTGGCGTTTCAAATTAAAGACGACCTTTTTGATTTTGGCGAAGCCGAAGTAGGCAAACCCCTCGGCATTGACATCAAAGAAAAAAAGATGACATTGCCCCTCATTCATGCCCTCAAAAATGCCAGTTGGCTCGAAAAACGCCGCATCATCAATATCATCAAAAACCAAAGCGATAAGCCCCAAAAAGTAGCCGAAGTAATTCAGTTTGTGCGGCAGTCGGGTGGCATTGAATATGCTACCAAAGCCATGCAGCAGCTAGTGGCGCAAGCCGAGGCCATTCTACAAACATTTCCCGAATCTACCTATCGCACCTCGCTGAGTGGGCTGGTGCAGTTTACAGTAGCGCGCGACAAGTAAAAAACCAACGGCAAGGCAACGCTTTGGGTATATTGGTCGTAATGGGAAATAACGCGGCGCAATTATGTTTTTTAGAAAGCAAAGTAAATTTAACGAAGACGACCTTCCGAGCATCGTAGCTGCTTGCAAGGAGCAAGATGCGCACGCCCAACGGGCTTTGTTTAAGCTGTTTTTTTCGTACGCCAAAAGCATCTGTTTGCGGTATTCGTCCAACCAAGAAGAAGCCGAAGAAGTGCTGAACGACGGGTTTTTGAAGGTTTTTAAGAACATTCAAAAATATGACCCCAACCAGCCATTTAAGGCTTGGCTGCGCACTATTTTGGTCAATACTTGCATTGATTACTACCGCCGCCGCGAAAAATACACCTACGAACTCGACGTAGAACGGGTCGAAAATAGCCCTTTTGACGAAAACGTGCTGGATAAAATTGCCGCCGACGAAATACTGGCAATGGTCCAAAAATTGCCCAATTCTTACCGAACGGTTTTTATGATGCACGTCATAGATGGCTACAACCACCGCGAAATTGCCGACTTACTGCACATCAACGAAGGCACGTCGCGCTCCAATTTTTTGAAAGCGCGTGCTAAATTACAAGATATGATTAAGCTCAATTACCCACATCTTTATGCCATCAGTTTAACCAAGAAAATCAATGAAAACTGATAAATTTGACGAAACGCTCCGAAAAAAAATTGAGAGCATCCAGCCCATCTTCCACGAAGACGACTGGCAACGATTTGCGGCTTTTGCGGGTGCTCAGGCTGTTCCGTTTTGGAAAAGTTTTTGGGGTAAAGCCACGCTCTATTCGGTTGGTACAACCGCTTTTCTTGGCCTCATTGCTTACAATATAACCCAATATTATGCCCAAAAATCTTTACAAAATACCATTCAATCTCTTGTTAGTCAAGTAGATAGCTTGCAGCGTTCTCGCAACGTAACTTTAACCGAAGCGCCCATACCCGATACTGTTTACGTAACGCAGTATTTGCCTTCTGTTGCGCCCCCAAACGCCGACAACATGGCCGAAAAAGTTGAATTGGTAACCAAAAACAACGTTGAAACAGCACAAGACGAAGTTGAAACAACGGCCAAAAATGAAGCAAAAACCGAGCTTTCTGTTGTGGATAAAACGGCGCGAAATACCCGCGAGGAGCCAGAACCTGACCGCAACGAAACGCCCGTCGAATTGGCCAGAAATGAGTCTTTGGCTTCAGAAATTCGTAAAAATAACAGCAGCGTTTTAGCAAAAAAAACGCGCACTAAGACCGAAAAAAATCGGGTAGATGGTGTGCGGTTGGGCCCCAAAAATGCCCGTACTCAAAAACAAAAAGCAGGTTTTGATACGCCACAAGCGCAACCGTTTGGTTCAGAAAGTGGTGGTGAGATAAACCCTCCTAAAATACAAATACCCGTTGCCGGCGCGCCTGCGTTGGTACTCGAAAAGTTGGCCATTATCGGTTTAGATAGTTCCAATAAAATGAAAGTGGCTGAGCCAAATGTGCCACTGCCAACAGCTCACTATGAAGCTCCGAAGCCGCCCAAAGCCACTTTTGTTTGGCCAACACTCACCGCACGAGTTGGTTTGGGGGCAAGTGTATCTGCGGGCTACTTTTCTCCCAATCTTACCGCCGAACTATTCGTTGGTAAGCGTGTAAGCATATCTACTGGTCTGACAATCAATTACTTTGAAAGCAATAAATACTTTACAGACGAGCAGTTTTTCAAAAAAAATAGGCGTGATTTTAGAGAAACTTATGCACCCAAAGCACCTCCAGTTTTTGAGATACTGAATATTTCTGAGCGCAGCTACGTGGTTCAAATTCCCGTTAGGTTGAACTATTACCAGCCCATCGCAAGCGGATTTTGGTTGTTGGGGTCGGTTGGTACAGATTTGGATATTTACGGTTCGAAGCGCGTCAGTTTCGACCTCCGAGAGTCGAGGTCTGAGTTTAGAGAAATAATAAACGCCGCAAGTTTGCCCGTTGTTTTGCTCAACAACTTGGTGCTTTCGGCGGGAATAGAAAAAAGACTGGGCAACTTTGGCCTCCAATTAAGTCCTTACTGGGTTGTGAATATAAACAACAAACCGTACCGCCAAAACATCGGTGGTTTTGGCGGGCAGCTAAGGTTGTTGTACAGATTTTAGAAAGATTTTCGTACTTCGCACTCGAAGGCAATGTAATTGACCAACTCTCTGCTGCGGTTGAAGATGGGCTCTATTGAAACATTGCACCAATAAGGCTCTCCGTTTTTTCGGTAGTTTAAGATGGTACCGTTAAACGCTACTTGTTCACTTATTTTGGTCCGAATATTTTGGCGTGTCGTAGAACTGGTTTTGTCGCCTTGCAAAAACTTAGGCGATTTTCTCAAAGCCTCTTGCGAATTATAGCCTGTCATACTTACAAATCCTTGATTGACCCACTGAATGCGCTCCACACCATCGGTAACAACGAGTGCATGCGCCGAAACTTTGATAAAATCTCGGATTTTCAACAAGTCGAAATCCCAATTACCCTGCTTGCACATACGTGCTATTTGCTGAAAATCGACTTGTGTTTCGGTTTTTAGGGGAGCCATGCGCGGCATGAACTCGAAACCTCTGACCAAAGGGGGCAAAGTGGTTATATCGGATAGGGAGTTGCAAAATGTTTCGGAGCTTAAATCAAACATAATAGATGGTGGTGCATTTAGTTAAACAGAAATTTGTGCTGTTGCTCACTTAGTTCTATCAATATTAACTGCTGATGCAATTAGTTTGTTTGAAAAAATTGCCTAATAAAATAAAATAAGTAGATAAGTTTTAGATTTGCGCCCATGAAACGTAAAGATATTCTGCTCTTGGCTTGCCTACTGCCGTTCACATCGGGGCTTATTAACAGCATGGGGCTGTACTTGTTTGAGCTCGTAACAACCAACGTAGCGGGGCATTTTGGCACTTTTTTGCAGCAACTCATGGGGCTAAACTACGCAAAAGGTTTGATTTTGTTGGGTGGGGTAGGGGCTTATGCGTTGGGGGCTTTTGGAGCTACTTTATCGGGAGAAATGCTAAAAAAGACGAAGTTTAGTTCGTTGATTCCTGTTTTGTTGAACGTTCTTATTTTATCTTTTTTGCAATTTATACCTTTTAAAAATGGCCATTTTGCGGTTATGTGGCTGCTTTTTGGGGGCATGGGGGCTTACAATGCTTTTGCTTCCAACCTCACCAACGGCCAAGTAAAACCATCGCAACTAACGGGCTTGCTCATTGATGCCTGCGTGGATACGGCCAAAATTGCTTCCAAAAGATATCCAATTATCACCAACGCCGATTTGCGTAAAAAAAACCAAGTTCGTTGGCTCGTCATTGCCTTCTTTTCGCTGGGGGTGGTCGTAAATGTGGCCTTGCAGCAAAGCGGGGTTTTGGCTGTGGTACGGTTGCCGTTGTTGTTTTTATTAATTGTAACCAGTGTATTGGCCATCAAAATAGTTTAATTTTGCTCATCAAAATTTGCTGGATAACAGGCCATTGTTTCTTTTTTGGGTGATAGTTTCGATTATTTAAAAAATTTTTCTAATTCTAACGGATTTTGTGGCGGGTTCAGAAAAGAGGTAACCACCTGTAAAATGCTTAATTTTGGCGGGGGAAAGAACTTTTACGGGTTGATTGTACAGCCTAATTTTATGGTAATGAGTTAAAGAAAAAAATGTTTGTCCACCCGTCAAATTGTCCATGAGTGATTTTTAAAATAGCCGCCAACGTACAGGGCTAAATGATGCAGTGAGCTTAGTATTCCGTCAGCCGAGCATGAGTAGTGAAGCTGATAAGTATTCCACCGCTCAACTTATTCCGTCCACCGCTCAACTTATTCCGTCAGCCACGGTAACATTTAGGCCATGTTGGCAGATGTTGTTTTTAATTCCGAAAATATGCCTCAATCTTATCGTAGAAAGCAGTTGCTCAATTGGTTTAGAGCGGCGAATAAAGACAAGATTATGTCCGAATTTCACTATCACAGATGGATTAGACTTGTTGGTGGGAATAATTTTCTTGATGCAATATACAAGGCTAACGAATCCCAATTAGATGACTTGTACATTCTTCGGGAGGAATTGCGTTTGAAAATTTAGGCAATCACAATATCTGCCAACGGGAATTTGGAACTCGTCAGCCCGTAACTGGTGCTGAGTTTTGTTCCAATGTTGAGTAACTTCCAACTGTTTCATAGTATTCCGTCCGACGGTGCAAATGTTGATTAATGTTCTGATATTCAATCACTTCCGTTCGCCCCCTTTTTCATAAATACGATGTTGGTGGCTGTTCCTTTTTCGTCCGTCAGCCTAATGTGTTTCTCAATGCTTCTGTCGCCTCAATTTGAAGTCTAACTTTGTCGTCCGATAAATTTTCTTCTGAAATTTTCTTCAAATCTTCTGCTTTAAGACTTATTTTGTCTCCTGCAAGTTCAGTAAGTTTTGTTACAATTTTTTTTTGGTTAATTTTTGCTTCTTTGAAATACCAAGCTGCATCGTAAGCCACCCAACCTACTGGGTCACTTAGTTTATCGTACATCAAATCAATAACTCGTTGGTCGTCAAAAATTGCTTTTCGTCTTAATGCAATAATAGCAACTCTGCGAACATATAAAGATTTATGATTTGCATATTTCGGGTCTGTTAAAGTGTCAATTGTTTCTTTACTGTCAGAATGTTCGACAAAGCTGTTTGCTAATTGGAACATTTCAATAGGCATAATTGCTTGTTTTGTTCCTAAATAGTCAAGTTGTTGGGTTAGTCCAGGGAATCCGTCTAACTGTGCAACGTGTTCGCTTTCGTTAGAAGAGTTTACTTGTCCGCCAATTTTTAGTTTCCATACGAGAAAAAGAACTACGAAAAAGCCCACGTTACTCACGATACTTGGCAAACCAATTCTTGTTAAAAGATTTAGTAATGTTATTCCAATTACAGCTAAAACGATTTTAATTGCCCAAACTTTCATTTTTTTAAATAGTTGTTATTTGTCCTGCTTACTCTATTCAGTTTTCAGCTTCCCTGTTCATTTTAATTTATGCTTTGGTTTGAATTTTCCGAAAGGCACTCGTTGTCAAGTTTTTCTGGAATAGCCACCAACGAGCGTATACACGCCACAAATGTATTATTTTTCAAGGTTTATGGCATCTATTTTTCGTTTGTACGTACTTATTTGGGTTTGTCTAACATGATAAAACTCTCGGCGATGATTTCGGTTACATAGCGTTTTTCGCCCAATTTGTCTTCGTAAGACCTGGTTTTGAGCTTACCTTCTAAATAAATTAAACTACCCTTTTGCAGGTAATTAGCTGCCAAATCGGCTAAGCTTTGCCACAATACCACCGTATGCCACTCGGTATTGGAATGGTTTTGTCCATTGTTGTCTTTGTAGGTTTCGGTTGTTGCCAACGATATATTTGATCAAAACCTTTGGTAGTAATATGGGTATAAATTTCGGTGGTTTTAGAGTTTTCGTGGCCTAAAAGACTCTGGATATACCTTAAATCAGTGCCGTTTTCGAGTAGGTGAGCCGCAAAGCTATGCCGTAAGGTATGCACGCTTACGTCTTTTTTGATGCCTGCCTTTGTTACAGCGGCTTCAAAAATATGCTGAATGCTGCGGACGGCGTATGGTTCGCCTGGTGTTTGGCCCTCAAAAAGCCACTCTTGGGGTTTATACGCCTTAAAATAGAGCCGAAGTATGTCCAACGTTTTTTGTGAAAGTAGCGTATATCGGTCTTTTTTTCCTTTCGATTGTTGTACCCGTATTTGCATTCGATTGGAGTCTATATCTTTGATTTTCAGGTTTATGGCTTCGCTTATTCGCAGACCTGCCGAGTATATGGTCATCAATATGGCTTTGTGTTTTAGATTCTTGATCGTTTTCAAAATCAAGGTTACTTCTTCGGTACTGAGTACCACGGGCAGGGTTTTTTCTTTGATGGGACGGTCTATGAAATAAAACTTTCGCTGCCCGCCCAGCACTCGCTCGTAATAAAATTTAATGGCGTTGATGGCTTGGTTTTGGTAGTTGGACGAAACCCTACGCTCGGTTACCAAAAATCGTAAGAACCGAATAATCATCGGCTCATCTATTGTTTTTATGTCGTGGGTGGGGTAATAATTGATAAATTCTTCAAAAAGCGGCGCGTATGCCTTGAGCGTTTTTTCGCTATATCTGAGCTCAATTAGTTTCATGCGGTATTCTTCGGGGCAGGTTCGGTAGTTTGGAATGTCGTAGGGCGTAGTTTTCAAAACGCGCTCTGCTGTTTTAGCTTCCTCTTCTTGGTATCGCAGTGTCAGATTTAGCTCATTTATTTTTTGTTTAATTTCTGCCAAAAACTGCTCCGAATAGGGGACTGTCCACCATTTGTTTTTAGGATCCCAGACATGATATGGAATTTTTTTGAGGGCTTGCGAAAGCGCTGGAATGTACCCAAAAATTAGTTTCAGGCGTTTGGTTGTAGTTTTTAGCACCAACACTTCGTTTTTGTTGAGTTTCGGGCTCGACGTCGCCCCGATGGCACCAATGTCTATTTGTTCATGGATTTTCAATTCAGCGATTCGGTTTCCAAAATAATTCTGAACCATTTCTAAATTGCCTGGGTAGTGGGGGATACTCCAAAAATAGCCTTCTTTTTCCCATTTGCTATATCTAAGGCCCAACACAAATTTTGTATCACCTTCATTTTTAGGCATCTTGATTAAAATCTTTCGCCCAATTACCTCCACATAAATTTTTGTTCTATCAACCCATTTTTTTGGCTGTGGCTGAGTATTCACCGCATCGGGTTGTTGTTGTGGGGCGGGATCAACGGCCTGAGAAGCACTACTTTCTTTTTCAAAAGTAATTTCGGGGAAGCGTTTTTTTAGCTCGCTCAATGCCGCTACTGTATCTGGAATATGCCACGCCCTGTGCGTTTTGCTCCAACGGGCATCGGGTATTTGTTTGATTATCCCCAAGCTACGTCTCACCCAACAAAACCGCCGCTTGGTCAGAAATATACTTCTCTCGTCATCGTCTAAGTACCAGTCCAGGTGTTCGCAACTAACACTCCGCCAAAATGAATACTTGATTGCACAAAACCAAAAATTCCCTTGATGTCCAAATGAAAGACATCAAGGGAATTTTGCCTTTGCCTATTTGCGGTGTTTTACTCTTCCAAATCTACTCTGCTTCTTGCACCAGTACGTCTGTTTTGCTCCGTAGCCAGTTGGGGCGGGTGGTGCGTACGCGGGCGCGGAGGTCGTTGAGCATCGAATAAAGCCCAAAATAAGTGCGATTGACGTACAGCCCATCTTGCGAACCACGCGCCACTTTTGAGTTTCTGATCTCTTCTACTTTGGCCAATTCGTCGGCAAAAGCATATACTTCGGTAAAGTACTCATCGTTGCCAAAATCAAACTCTTCGGCCGTAAATGGCCTGCCCAACAGTCCAATCATTTGGCGAAACAGGTCAGAAAACAACACTTTTTCGTGGGGGCTGTCTTCGGGCAATAAAAACTCCAAATTATAAAAAATATCGTCGGTTTTTTGCTTGTTTTGGAGCGTATCGGGGTTGATGAGCGCGAAATAATTGTCATAAAAATACGCAGGAATGACTTTAACGCAGCCAAAATCAATGACCCCCATTGTGCCGTCGGGGCGCATCAAGAAGTTGCCAGGGTGCGGGTCGGCGTGCACTTGGCGGAGCGTATGTACCTGAAAATCATAGAATTCCCAGAGTGCTTGTCCAATGCGGTCGCGGACATCTTGCGGAGGATTGGTAGCCAAAAACTCCTTCAAGTGCAGGCCGTCGAGCCAATCCATGGTTAAGATGCGTTTTGACGACAGCTCGGCGTAGTATTTCGGAAAAACCAAACCGTCGATGTGCGCACAGGCGCTCGATATTTCGATAGAGCGGCGCAGTTCGAGGTCGTAGTCGGTTTCTTCCAAGAGTTTGGTTTCTACTTCTTTGGTATAGCGTTCTACGTCTTTTTCGTTGAGGCCAAAAAGGCGCGTGGCCATGGGCCTCACCATTTTGAGGTCGGAGCTGATGCTGTCGGCTACGCCTGGGTACTGAATTTTGACGGCCAATTTTTTGCCATCTTTAAAAGCCAAATGCACCTGCCCGATTGAGGCCGCGTTGAGGGCTTCCATGTCAAAACTATCGAACAATTGACTGGGTGTTTGGCCAAAATAATTACGAAACGTCTTGACTACCAGTGGCCCAGAGAGCGGCGGTGCCGAATATTGCGACATCTGAAAACGATCTACGTAGGCGCGGGGCAACACGCTGCGGTCCATGCTCAACATTTGGGCTACTTTCAAGGCCGAGCCTTTTAGCTCGCTCAGCGATTCGTAAATATCGGTGGCGTTGTCTTGGTGCAACTCCTCGCGGGTAGTTTCGGAGTCCAACATTTTTTTGACGTTGTATTTCAAATAATTGCCGCCAATTTTTGCACCAGTTTTCAGAAATTGGGTAGCGCGGGCTACCTTGGAGGTGGGGATACTATCTTGTATTTTCATTGTTTATTCTGATACACAAATTTGGCTAAATTGAGAACGCTATCTACTACCGAAGTCCCCATCAAGTCCATGGCTGTGTTTACGGTTTTTTCGATGGCGGTGTCGGTGAGTTCAAAACTGCGGCTGGTGTCTTTTACCCAAAAATCAAGAATGTACAACGTGTTCATCCACAGGCCATCAGCGTACCTGCTTGACAAATAAGGACGTGCCAATATTTCTCGGCTTTCGCGGCCTTCGTAGGTTAAATCGCTGGCAAAAGACAGAAACGATTCCTTGAATTTGCTCAATTCTTGGGGCTTTTTGGTAGCTACTGGTTGCTTAAATTTTTTGTAACTATACACTACAAAACTGCGGTTGGCCTTCAATACTTCAATCCAAGTGTAGTAAATGCCCAACAGTTTTTCGCGGACAGAGTACTTTTGGAAGGTTTCGTCGGCTTCGGCGGTGGCGCGGGCTTCTTCAAAAAACGAATCCCAAAGCTCCATTTCGATGGCTTCAAACGAAGTATAATATTCGTACAATTCCGACTCGTTCATTTTGATTTTTTTGGCAAACGCATAAAACGAGGCGGGTGCGTGGCCGTTTTCGAGGACGTGCTCGACGTAGGCTTTTCTGATTTTTTCTATTTTTTCCATGCTTTTATAACGCCTTGTGTAGTCGAAAGGTTTTGATTTGGGGAGAGTTGTTTGGCAAAAATTAATTTCTGGCTGTTTTTCGCCCCTAAATTGCATTTAAAACGTTGCAAACTTTCTTTTGGCTGGCCGTTTGCATCAACCGAAACGCCCATGTCAAGGATTTGAATGGCGTTTTGTTGGCAATAATGGTACAAACCTGCGGTTAGCAAAACGGTGGGACTAAAAGCGCGGTAGTGGAGGCAGTCGGCGGGGCAAAAATTGTACAACACGCCGCTGCCCACGCGCACGGCTACCGTCAAGGCTACTATTTGCTGCCCATTTTTGACGCAAAACAGGTGATACTGGTCGGAAAATAAGCCAAACCAAGCCACCAGCGCCGCGTAGTCGAAGGTGATGGCATAACCGAGCGCTTGGCGATTTTTGGCAATAAATGCGTAAACGGCGGCCAAGTCGGGTTGCTCCCATTCTTTAAAAACAAAACCCGCGCGTTCACATTTTTGCAAACGTCGCCGCTCAGAGGCGTGGAGCTGTGTTTGAAAGGGAGCGTCAGAAACCACAATGTGTTGATTTTCAAATGCCTGCACTACTTTGAAGCCGTTTTTGCGGAGGCTGTTGGCTATTTTTTTAGCGTTGGGTGCGTCGTAGCAATTGGGAAATAACTTGATTTGACAACTTTCGAGGCTCAGTTTTTGGCAAAAATCCCCCATTTCCTGCACAAAATAATCCAATAAGCCAGGCGGCAATTTGGGTTTTATTTCTAAGCCGCCAAACGGTGCAAGAGCGGGGCTATTTCCCGTTTTTTGGTGGGGTTTTACAAATAAATAAAAAAAAGCCAAAGCCTGCGTTTGGGCTAAATTAGTCAGGATAAAAGTAAATAATTGCGCGTCTTCTGACTGATAATGAGCGTATTGCGGGCTGTTAAAAACCCACGGTTGCCACGTTATCTGAAAGTGGTTGAGCGCGTGAGGCTGGTTCTCAAAAACCAGCACGTGGCAACGCTCCTGTGGGTTGGTGGTGGTTTTGTTTTCCCGTAAAGAAGAAAGAATATGCGTCATTTCTGGTGGCTTGACGGGCAAATATACAAATTGTATGCCGCGAAACGCTAACTTTGCGGCATGATTTCAATTACCAACTTATCGTATTATCTCGGCGACCGCGCACTCTACGACGGTGCGTCGTTGCACATTAAGCCCAAAGAAAAAATTGGCCTCATTGGCCTCAATGGCACGGGCAAGTCCACGCTGCTGCGCATGCTGCACGGCGAATACCAACCCGACGGGGGGAATATCTCCAAATCGGGCGATTGTAGCATCGGTTTTTTGAACCAAGATTTGCTTTCGTACCAAACCGACGATTCGATTTTGGCGGTGGCCATGCAGGCGTTTGAACGCGCCAATGAGTTGCAAAAACAAATGGACGACATTTTGCACGAAATGGAACTCAACTACCACGACGCGCTCATTGACCGCTTGGCCCGCGTGCAAGAAGAATTTGAAGCCCTCGATGGCTACACCATTCAGTCGAAAGCCGAGGAAATTTTGGAAGGCTTGGGTTTTAGTACCGACGACCTGCACCGTCCGCTGCGGTTGTTTTCGGGTGGGTGGCGCATGCGCGTGATGTTGGCCAAATTGCTCCTCCAAAAGCCGTCGCTGTTGATGCTCGATGAGCCTACCAACCACTTGGATTTGCCGTCTATTCAGTGGGTCGAAAAATACATTCAAAATTACGAAGGAGCCGTTATTGTGGTGTCGCACGACCGCCAGTTTTTGGACAATACCATTGACGTAACGGTGGAGGTAGCCAACCAAAAATTAAATTATTACGGGGGCAATTACTCGTTTTATTTGGAAGAAAAAGCCCTCCGCAACGACATTCAGCGCGGAGCTTACGAAAACCAACAGGCTAAAATCAGGCAAACAGAACGTTTTATTGAGCGTTTTAAGGCCAAAGCCACCAAAGCCAAGCAAGCCCAAAGCAGGGTAAAACTGCTCAATAAAATGGACCGCGTAGATGCCGTAGTAGATGAAAACGCAAAAGTACACTTCAAATTCCAGTTTTCGACGCAGCCTGGCCGCCACGTGTTTCAGTTGGAAGACACCTCGAAGGCCTACGCCGAAAAAGTGATTTTATCGCACACCGATATTTCGATGGAGCGCGGCGACAAAGTGGCGCTCATTGGGGCCAACGGCAAGGGGAAGTCCACGCTGCTGCGCATCATAGCGGGTACCGAAGAAATAGACGGCGTGCGCCGCTTGGGCCACAACGTTAAATTTACGTTTTATGCCCAGCACCAGTTGGAGTCGTTGAACGTAGAACACACCATTTTGGAAGAACTCAAATACGCCAATTCTACCAAAACCGAAACCGAATGTCGGACCATTTTGGGTTGCTTTTTGTTTACGGGCGAAGACGTGTTCAAGAAAATAAAAGTGCTGTCGGGTGGCGAGAAATCACGGGTGGCACTGGCGAAGGTGTTGGTGTCGGAGGCCAATTTTTTGCTTTTAGATGAGCCTACCAACCACTTGGATATGCAGTCGGTCAATATTTTGATTCAAGCCTTGCAGCAATACGAAGGCTCGTTTGTGGTGGTGTCGCACGACCGTTATTTTGTAGAATCTATTGCCAACAAGATTTGGTACATCGAAGACCACCAAGTAAAAGATTACCCTGGCGACTACTACGAGTATGAAACGTGGCTCGAAGAACGCGGCAGTGCGCCCCAAACCACCGAAAAAGTAGAGCTTTCTAAGCATGCTCACGTGCAAAGCACCAAGCCCGTGGCCACCACTGCCAACGCGCCCGCCAAAGAAAACAGCCAACAAGCCCGCAAGCAACTCGAAAAGCGCGTGGCCGATATTGAGCAGAAAATAGAAGGTTTAGAAAAGCAAAAAGCCGAAATAGAAGCCCAAATGGCCGATGTTGCCGTTTTTAGCAGCGCCCCCAAACTCAAAGAAACCCAACAGCGATACGACCAACTCAAAAAACAGTTGGACCAAGCCAACACCGATTGGGAGAAATTGATAGAAGAATTGGGTTGATGACCAACGGTTTGGCGCTTTGCGTTCGGGCGGGATTTCGAAGCACAAAAGCTGATATTATTACTAAAGTTCAATTGAAAAACTGCCGTTGAGTTTTGCACGTCACCCCGCCTGACGCAAAACCCGTGTTAGCGGTTCGGGCTTCTTTTGTCCATTGTTTATAAGTAGATTATATTGTAAGTCATTATTTGTAATCCATTTTCGTAGTCTGATGTTTCAAACAATTCTAACTTATATTTAGAATTTGAATTTCCAAAAAGTCTTATCCCTTGTCCTAAAATTAAAGGATTGAGTTTTAATTTTAATGTGTCAACCTTTTTGTTGTCCAAAAGCCACCCTGCGAACTGTCCGCCACCACAAAGGTATATGTCCGTTCCTTCGTGCATTTTTAGTTTGTCAATTTCAGTCAGGTCTAGGTTTTTTACTTCTACTTGTGTACTGAGGTTTTCAAGTTTTAAGTTGTCAGTAAAAATATAATGTTTCATATGTAGGTATGCAGGTTGTCCAGGTTGTAAACCATACTTATAACCAAATTCATAAGTGTTTCTTCCCATAATGACTGTGTCAAAATTGGTAAGGTCTGCTAAGTACTTGTCCACACCGTTGCCTGTTCCTACATATCCACTGATGTCGTCATTTGGTCCTGAAATAAAACCGTCAATTGAACTTGCTACGTAATAAACTATTTTTCTCATATTCTTATTTGTTGTCTTTTGATTTGTTGTTACTGTGTCGTCATAGCCTGACCGCTAACTCTGTAATATACGAAATTTTTGTAGTACTTTTAAGTATTTACGGTATTATTTTAATTTTTTACTGTATTATTTTTGTGTTATATTATTGGGTCTTATTTCCCATTTTCTTCCAAATTTAAAAAATTTCTTTCGTTCTGTCAAATGTCCCCAGCTACCCAGATAGTTTGGGTTTTCAACGCTCAATTCCCCAAACTTCGATAGCGCGAGGCTTTGCCTCGTGCTTATTATTTTAAGGCTTTAAGCCTTCTTTGTTCCAAACGGGGTCGCCCGTGCGATTGAGTTAATCATAGCCTGTACAAACAATAACAAAAAGTTCCGCCGTATTTTTGTGGTATGAAACAAGCAAAAAACAGCGAAACAATGCCTAAGAGGCAAAATAAAGATACAGATATTATTTTCAAAAAGATAATATCTGATGTGAAAAAAGAAAATAGATATTTACGGAAACAAGTAAGAGAAGTGAAAGAAAGTCAGGATGCTTGGAAAAGTAAATATTTTGATTTAAAAAATTCAAAAAACACGTCTAACATTACCAAAGCAAAGCACCACCAATTTCCCATCATTTGGGTCAT
>REAB01000068.1 GCA_004293645.1 Cytophagia bacterium
TTGCGTAATACAAAGATATTAAAAAAAATACACCCAACAAACTGTTTTGCGTATTTTTGGAAAATTATATTCCGTATCAAATAAAGTTACAGATTAAAAGCTATCTCCCATTTTTTTATGCTACTGGCAAACTTTCTAAGGCTTTTTTTAAACGGCTAATTACCTCGTTTTTACCCAAAATCTCCATCGTCAGCATGAGGTCGGGACCGTGGCCTGCGCCCGTTACGGCCAAACGAAGTGCTTGCAGCACTTTGCCCGTTTTGATGCCAAGCCGCTCGGTGGTGGCGGTAAAAATAGCCTTCACCGATTCGGCCAAAAAATCACCTTCATATATTTCCAAATCTGCGGCATAAGCTCCAATGGTTTTTGTGGCATCGGCGTTCCATTTGCTCGTTACCACGGCTTCTTCATACGCGGTGGGGGCTTCAAACAAAAATGGGGCGTCGCTCAAAATCTCTTGCGGAAACGTTACACGGTCTTTCATCAAACGGCAAATTTTTGGCAAGTCATGGGTCGTGAGTCGTGAGTCGTGGGTCATGGGTTTTGGGTTGTCGGTATGCTTATTCAATACCCAAGACCGCACGGGCGGCCCCGTCAGACTCAAAGCAAGTTCTTCATCGGTTTTTGCCTTCAAATACTGCTGATTGAACCACTTGGCTTTTTGAATATCAAACCGCGCGCCTGCTTTGTGGATACGCTCCAAAGAGAAGGCTTCGATGAGTTCGGACATTGAAAATAGTTCTTGCTCGGTGCCTGGATTCCAACCCAAAAACGCGAGAAAATTGATTGTAGCTTCGGGCAAGTAGCCATCTTCTCTAAAACTCCGCGCCACCGCGCCCGTGGCGGGGTCTTGCCAAAGCAACGGAAAAATTGGGAACCCGCCCAAATCGGCATCGCGTTTAGAGAGCTTACCGTTGCCTTCGGGTTTGAGCAATAGTGGCAAGTGGGCAAATTGCGGCGCATTCCAGCCAAAATATTGGTACATCAGCACGTGGAGCGGGGCAGAGGGCAGCCATTCTTCGCCGCGTATGACGTGCGAGATTTCCATGAGGTGGTCGTCCACGATATTGGCCAAATGGTAGGTCGGCATTCCGTCCGATTTGAGCAACACCTTATCGTCGAGCGTAGAAGCGTGCACCACCACCCAATCGCGCACGATATCTTTGAACCGAATTTCTTCTTTTGGGTCAATCTTGATGCGAATCACGTAGGGCGTACCATTGGCCAAGCGTTGCTGCGTTTCTGTCGCGCTGATTGTGAGCGAGTTATTCATTTGCAAACGCGTAATGGCGTTGTACTGAGCGGCATCGGCCCCCGCTGCTTCGAGGCGTTGGCGCATGGCCTCTATCTCGTCGGCGGTGTCGAAAGCATAATAAGCCTTGCCGTCGGCAATAAGCTGCTCGGCATATTGGCGGTACATTTCTTTGCGCTCCGACTGCCGATAGGGTGCGTGCGGGCCGCCTACGCTTTGCCCTTCATCTATCTCAATACCAAGCCATTGCAGGGATTCTAAGATGTAATTTTCAGCGCCAGGCACGTAGCGATTTTGGTCGGTGTCTTCGATGCGCAGGAGCATTGTACCGCCATGCTTGCGGGCAAAAAGATAATTGTATAAAGCAGTACGAACCCCGCCAATGTGAAGCGGCCCCGTAGGACTGGGTGCAAAACGAACGCGAACCATTAATAATTGAGTTTTTGGTTTTTTGAGTTTTGAGTTTTGGCATCCTTCATAACCATTAAAAAGTAGTTGACACTTTGACTTGTAAACAATTGAATGTCAATGATTTAAAATGCCTATTTTTTATTTCCGTGAATGCCTGAGTTTTTGAGTTTTGAGTTTTTGAGTTTTGGTTTTTTGAGTTTTGAGTTTTTGAGTTTTGAGTTTTTGAGTTTTTGGTTTTTGAGTTTTTGGTTTTTGAGTTGTAACTAATAATCAACCACTCAATCACTCAATCACTCAACCACTCAATCACTCAATCACTCAATCACTCAACCACTCAATCACTCAACCACTCAATCACTCAATCACTCAATCACTCAACCACTCAAAACTGAGTTTAAGCCACAAATTTAGGGTAAAAATCGGCTATTTTTGGCGTTCTTTGCAGATTCAAACTAAAATTATGCTTACCAAACGAATCATTCCTTGCCTTGACGTAAAAGATGGCCGCACCGTAAAGGGCGTTAATTTTGTAAACCTCCGCGACGCAGGCGATGCCGTAGAATTGGGGGCTTTTTATGCCGAACAAGGCGCAGACGAACTCGTTTTTCTGGACATCACGGCCACCGTCGAAGGCCGTGCTACGCTTCTTGAACTGGTGCGGCGCGTGGCAAGAACAGTCAATATCCCGTTTACGGTTGGGGGCGGTATCTCTTCCATCGCCGATGTGTCGGCGTTGCTCAATGCGGGGGCCGATAAAGTTTCTATCAACTCGGCAGCCGTTCGCAATCCAGATTTAATCAACGAATTGGCCTTAGAGTTTGGTAGTCAGTGTATTGTGGTAGCGATTGATACAAAAGCCCCCCCCGCCCCCGATGGGGGAGCTAACAACAACAAATCCAAAAAAGCCCCCATCGGGGGTTGGGGGGCTTTTGTCCATACCCACGGTGGGCGCAAACCTACCGAATTGCGGACCGTAGAGTGGGCCAAAGAAGTAGAAAATCGGGGTGCTGGCGAAATTTTATTGACTTCGATGGACAGCGACGGCACCAAAAACGGATTTGCACTTGAACTAACGGCGGCCATTTCTGAGGCGGCCAATATTCCCGTCATTGCGTCGGGAGGAGCGGGCACGATGGCGCATTTTTACGACGTTTTTACTACTGGGAAAGCCGATGCAGGCTTGGCCGCCAGTATTTTTCACTTCAAAGAAATAGAAATCATGGCCTTGAAAAGTTATTTACACGAACGCAACGTACCGATGCGAATGACCCGATGAATCACAAAAAATGGCTCAATAACCCCTTGTCTTTGAGCCGAATACCCTTTTCAGTCATTTCTACGGTGCAGCAGTCGGCGGTGGGGTCGTGGTCAAAAAACAGCACGTAGTTGTGTTCGAGGGCTTCTTGGAGCAGCGTTCCTTTTTCTTGCATGGTTTGGAGCGGGCGCACATCATAACCCATTACGTAGGGCAGCGGCAAATGCGCGTAGCTCGGAATGGTATCGGCCATAAAAACCACCGTTTTTTGTTGGTGGTTTATTTTGAGCATTGTCATTTTTTCGGTGTGGCCACTGGCATATACGGGCTGCACGTGCTGGCCGAAAGGTTGCTCCATTTCGTCCGAAAAAAACAATTGGCCTGCTTCTTGAACGGGCATGATATTTTCTTTCAAAAACGTGGCTTTTTCGCGGGAGTTGGGGTGCGTAGCCAAGTGCCAATGCTCGGAGTGTGTCCAGTATTTAGCATTTGGAAAAGTAAGTTCAAATTTGGTTCGGTCGGTGTTCCATTTTACGCCGCCGCCACAGTGGTCAAAGTGCAAATGCGAAAAAATAACGTCGGTAACCTCGTGCGCTCCAAACCCCGCTTTTTCGATCGATTTGACGAGATCGCCTTCGCCGTGGCGGTAATAAAACCCCTGAAACTTGGCGTCTTGCTTGCTGCCCATGCCCGTATCTACGAGCATGAGGCGGTTGCCGTCTTCGATGAGCAAACAGCGCATACTCCAGCTACAAAGGTTGTTTTCGTCAGCAGGAATGAGTTTTTGCCACAGCACTTTTGGCACAACGCCAAACATGGCCCCGCCGTCGAGTTTGAAATAGCCCGCATCAATGGTGTATAACTGCATGGTTGAAGAGAATAAGTATTCCCAAAACAACTAAATTCTTTCCAGAATCGTTATCTTTACTCCAAAATTTTAAATATTATGACTGCTTTACTCGAAAAAAGCTTTGTAGTAAATGATACACAAACCATTGCGTTGGATTTTGCCGACACCATGGACGATGCCGCTTTTTACGCTTTTTGCGGTCGCAATCACCATCTTCGCTTTGAGCGCAACGCCAACGGAATCATCGTAATTATGCCAAATACAGGAGGAAAAACAGGAAAAAGAAATTCAGAAATCAACTTTGAATTAGTTTTGTGGAATCGCCAAAACCAACTGGGCGTGGTCTTCGACTCATCTACGGCATTCAAATTACCCAACGGTGCTACGCGCTCGCCCGATGCGGCCTGGATTGGCAACGAACGCTGGAATAGCCTCACTGAACAAGAACAAGAACGTTTTCCGCCCATTGCCCCCGATTTTGTGGTCGAACTGATGTCGGCGAGCGACCAGCTTAGAAAAGCCCAAGAAAAAATGCAAGAATATATTGAAAACGGCGTGCAATTGGCGTGGCTAATTAATCCCGACGGCCAAAGCGTTTTTATTTATCGGGCAGATGGAACCATTAGCAAAACTACCGATTTTACCCAAAAGTTATCGGGCGAAAACGTGCTGCCCAACTTTGAGTTTTTGTTAAGCTTGTTGTAAAAAAATTACCCGAATAAATCGCTTGACAAGTAGCGGTCGCCTCGGTCGCAAACAATGAACACAATGAGACCTGTGTCGAGCGTTTTGGCCAACTCCAAAGCCGCCCAGGCTGCTCCACCGCTACTCATTCCCGAAAAAATACCCTCCACCCGCGCCAATTGCCGCGCCATCAGCGTAGCATTTTCTTGCGACACTTCCAAAACACTATCCACGCGGCTCGGCTCAAAAATTTGGGGCAAATATTCAACTGGCCATTTTCTAATACCTGGAATACTCGACCCGTCGGTGGGCTGGCAACCTACAATTTGCACGTTGGGGTTTTGTTCTTTTAAATAGCGCGATGTCCCCATGATGGTGCCCGTTGTACCCATCGAAGACACAAAATGCGTAACCTGGCCGTGGGTATCGCGCCAAATTTCGGGGCCAGTGGTGCGGTAGTGTGCCAAATAGTTGTCGGGATTGGCAAACTGATTGAGCATCAAATAGCCGCCTTTGGCTACTTTGGCCTCCGCATAGTCGCGGGCCGTTTCGATGGTGTCGGTCAGCGTAACGGTTGCCCCAAAAGCCTCCATCGTCAGCACGCGCTCGCGGGTGGCATTTTTTGGCATAACCAGCTCAATTTCAATATCATAAAGCCGCGCAATCATGGCCAGTGCAATGCCCGTATTGCCACTTGTGGCCTCAATGAGCTTGGTGTTGGGCTTTATTTCGCCGCGCTCCATTGCGCCCCGTATCATGCTGGCGGCGGCACGGTCTTTCACGCTGCCGCCTGGGTTATGGCCTTCCAGCTTGCCAAATAATTTTACTTTGGGGTTTAAATGGAGCCGTTTGATTTCTACCAAAGGAGTGTTTCCAACAAAATCTAAGAGCGTGGCCATGCGTGCGAATGTGAGTTAAAAAGGTGTTGTTTACCGCAAAACTGATTTATCTTTGGCCAAAGTTCCAATAAGTATTTTCGGATTGCAAATCCGAAGTTATTTGGGTCGGCATTGCAAACTCCGACCAGCACTGTTCTTTTCTCTATCTATTAGATTGATTTTCAACTGGTTAATACTTTTTATTTTCTTATTGCTACGTATTTTACATGAGTGTTTTAAAAAAATTGGCCAGCGACACCGCGCTTTATGGCGTTAGTACCATTCTGGGACGTACCCTCAACTGGGCTTTGGTGCCGTTGCACACAGTTATTTTTACACGTCCCGAGCAGTTGGCTTCCAATATTGAGTTGTACAGTTGGGTAGCTTTGCTCAACGTAATTTATACGTATGGCATGGAAACGGCATTTTTTAGGTTTGCTTCACGCCAAGCCGATGCTAAAATGACGTATTTTAACCAAGCCGTAACAGCCTTGATACTCACCAGTTTGTTGTTTTCGGGTACGCTTATGCTGTTTTCATCGCAAATTGTGGGCTGGTTAGATTATCGCGGCGAAGAAATGAACGTGGTTTGGCTGGCCTTGATTATTGCCATTGATGCCGTGGTGGCCATTCCGTTTGCGCGGTTGCGGTTAGAAAAAAAAGCCAAGCAGTTTGTTACCGTTAAGATTATCAATATTTTGACCAACGTGGGGCTCAACGTTTTTTTTCTGGTTGTGTGCCGCGACATTCATCAGAGCAAATACTTAACCACCTTTAAGCCGCTTATTGATAGTTTTTACAACCCAACGCTCGGGCCAGGCTACATTTTTTTGGCCAATTTGCTGGCCAACGGCCTTTTTTTAGTGCTGCTGCGCAATGGCTTTCGGGGCTTTCGTTTTAGTTGGAATTTCGCCATTTTTAAAGAATTATGGCAATACGGCTACCCTATTTTTATCATGGGTTTGGCTGGTATTGTCAATCTAATGACCGACCGCTGGTTTTTGCGCCATTTGCTTCCTGAGGGTTTTTACGCGGGGTTGAGTTCCAAAGATGTATTGAGCATTTACGGCAATTGCTACAAACTTTCTATTTTTATGGCGTTGGCCATTCAAGCCTTTAAGTTTGCCGCCGACCCGTTTTTTTTCTCCAAAGCTGAAGATAAAAATGCCCCGTCGTTGCTGGCACTGGTCAATAAATGGTTCATAGTGGTTTGTGTGCTTATTTGGGTGGGTATTTGTCTTAATTTAGATACCATTTCGTTGCTCATTGGCAAAAACTACCGCAGCGGCACCGATGCCGTACCGCTGCTGATGTTGGCCAATTTGGTGCTGGGCGTTTTTTATAACGTTGCTTTTTGGTTCAAACTCAGCGATAAAACCTACTTTGGTACGCTCATTACGGCCATTGGAGCGGTGGTTACTGTGCTGTTAAACATCATTTTGATACCTCAACTCGGCTACATGGGGTGCGCTTGGGCTTTTCTGATTTCGAGCTTGGTCATGTTGGTGCTGTGCGTGTGGTTGGGGCAAAAGCATTATCCCGTCAATTATGACTGGGCAAGGCCCATTGGCTATGTTTTGGGCGGTGGTCTGCTTATTTGCGCGTCTATGCCCATCAAAATAAACAACCAATGGCTCGCCATACCGTATCATTTGTTGCTTTGTTTGCTATTTTTGCTCGTTGTTTTGGTCATAGAGCGCCAAGCATTACCACTAAAAATAAAGCAAAAATTAAAAATATAACGCCCCAAAAGCATGAAAAACAAAAACTATGTTGCTTCGCTTGTTGCCTTTTGCTGCATTTTTGGCCTGCTCAGTTGCGACCCAAACGTCCATTACAAAAACCACGAAGACTTAGACGACGGACAATGGTTTGTAAAAAATGAGCCCGCTTTTTCGTTTGAAATACCCGACTCTACTCAAAATTACAACGTCTATTATTTGGTCAGAAACGCCAGCGGTTATCCTTATTACAACCTTTATGTAAAGCGTTTTTTGCTCAACTCTGAAAAAAAAACCGTAAACGAAGCGTTGAATGAATTGATATTGATGGACGAAAAAACGGGAAAACCGCTCGGCAGCGGCCTCGGCGACTTGTTTGACCATAAAATTATAGCACTCAAAAATTACCGCTTTCCGCGCAAAGGAAAATATACTTTCAAAGTACGCCAATACATGCGCCAAGACCCACTGCTGGGCATATTGAGCCTGGGCGTAAGTGTAGAGAAAGTATCGAAAAACAAAATTTAATGACACCAACGGATTTGGTGAAAGTTAAAGACATCTCACCCTTAACCTACTGTTTATCAGAGTATTAAAAAATTTTACTTTCCTTATTCCTTTTCGAGCAATAGTTCCAATTATTTTAAAGGCCGTTGTAGCAATGCCATCTCTGGCGTTGCTACAACGGCATTAGAGCCTACACAAACTTGCAAAATATCAACCAAAAGAAAATAAGTACTTACTCGTAATTGTTTGTAATTACAGTAATTTGTTGTAATTGCCTGTTTATCAATTTTTTATTACCAAATTACCCTTTATTGCAAATCAAAAATAATATAATCGCAGCGGCGAACCGCCTATTTCTGCCCAACTACTTAGTACTTATAACTCTTCGTATTTGGCAATAAAAAACTTCAAAAGCGGTTGGACTGCCAATGCGGGCAATACATGACTGCTGGGCGAGTTACCAAGCTGCGTAATTTTGAATTGCACCCACTGATTTGTACTTCATTATAAAATTTGGTACGATTTTTTCGTTAATTTGTTAGACATAAGCATTCACAAAACAATGAAGTGGACATTGATACTGGTTTTTTGGGGGTTGGGCGTGGTTTCAATAATGGCTCAAAACGAACCCGAAACGGAGAAAAAAAGCAAAGCCAAAAAGTTGGAAGAGAAGACTCAACAACTGAAAGCCAAGTCTGACAGTATTCTGAAAGGGCTACCGCTGGGCGCATCGGGCAACCTACCTGGCGTGGGGGCTACGGTGGGTGGTAAAGAAGTGAAACCCGCCGACGTAGGAGCGTTTTTTACCGAAAAGCTCCCCGATTTAGGTCTTAAAATAAAAGAAGCACGCAAACGTGAAAAAGAACGCCGCCGCAAGAAAAAACTCCTACACACCGAATACAACGGCCTTGATATTGTGAAAATGACCACCAGTATTGGCAGCGGCGACCGCCTCACCCAAATTGAGTTTCACGTTTTGAAAGCCTTCAAGCAGCCTTCTATCTACGCCCCCGACGTGTATTGGTACGACACCCGCAACCGCATCGTAACCAAGTCGGCGATTAAAGATAAAGAAGATGTGCTGGTGTTGCACGGGCCTTACAAACGCTACGTATCGGGAAATTTGGTAGAAGAAGGCAACTATCACGCAGGGACAAAAGATGGTCGCTGGGAAATATACGATGCCGATTTTAAACTTTTGGACAAATCGAAATGGCAACGCGGCTTCCCCGCCGAGTCGGTGGTGAGCTATTATGACTCGGCCCACACCAAAATTAAAGAAGTGATACCCGTGCATTTTGGCAAACGCCAAGGCGACTATTTTAAGTTTTATGAAGCAGGCCAAATGATGGCCAAAGGCCAGTATGATAACGGCTTGCCCGTCAAGGCTTGGACCGATTACTACCAGTTTAAACGCCAACGCAAGAAAATTACGCAGTATCCTGTTCGCTGGTTTGAAGAAGGCGAGCCAGTGGTATTGAGCGAGTGGGACGAGAAAGGGAAACTGATTTATGAACGCCCGAAAGATAAAAATGCGGCCAATGAAGACCCCGACAACTAATTTTCGCGCATTTTAAAGTGAGTTTGTGAGTTCTTTGCCTTATTTTTACGGGGCATTTACGCACTATATTCAACTACCGCCCTTAAAAACACCCCCTATGATTGCTAAGAAAACCAAGATTGTTGCCACCGTTGGCCCCGCCTCCGACACCTCTGAAATGTTGTACGAACTGACCAAAGCAGGGGTAAACGTGTTTCGTCTCAATTTCTCGCACGGCACCCACACCGACCACCTCCAACGCCTGCAACGCATTCGTGAAATAAACCAAAAATATGGCCTTAATATTGGTATTTTGCAAGATTTGCAGGGTCCAAAAATTAGAATTGGTAACGTTGAACACAAAGACGGCGTAAAAATCGAAGCGGGGCATCGGCTGGTTTTTACCAACGAACAAATAGTGGGCAATGCCGAGCGCGTGAGTACGCCATACAACGGAATGTACCAAGACGTAGTTCTCGGTGAGCGTATTTTGATGGACGACGGCAAGTTGGAAGTAAAAGTAACGGGTTTTGAAGGTACTGATGTAGTTACGGAAGTGGTTTATGGCGGAATGTTGAAATCTAAAAAAGGTGTAAACTTGCCCAACACCAAAGTTTCGATGCCATCGGTAACCGAAAAAGATTATGAAGACCTTGATTTTGGCCTCGAACACGGTGTAGAATGGATTGCGCTGTCTTTTGTACGCTATGCATCAGATATCATAGAAGTAAAAGATTACATTAAATCGAAAGGAAAAACGGCCAGAGTAGTGGCCAAAATCGAAAAGCCCGAAGCCATTGCCAACATTGATTCTATTATTGAAGCCACCGATGCCATCATGGTAGCACGCGGCGATTTGGGCGTGGAACTGCCCGCCGAAGAAGTGCCGATGATTCAAAAAATGCTGGTCGAAAAATGCAACCGCGCAGGCAAGCCCGTAATTGTGGCCACGCAAATGCTCGAGAGCATGATTGAAAGCCCCCGCCCCACCCGCGCCGAAATCAACGACATTGCCAACTCAGTTTTGGACGGAGCCGATGCCGTGATGCTAAGCGCCGAAACTGCGTCGGGAATGTACCCGATTGAGGCCGTGCAGAGTATGTCGGGCACGATTATGCAAGTAGAAGCCAATGAGGCCGCTAAATCTAAAATTTATTTCAAATACCACGCGGCAGTAAACGAAAAACAAACACCCAACTCACTGAGTGATAACGTAGTAATGAGCGCGTGTCGCCTTGCCCGCGACACCAACGCCAGGGTAATCATTGGCATTACGCGCTCTGGCTACACGGCTTTTCGCCTCTCGCACCACCGCCCCGAAGCCGATTTGTACGTTTTTTCTTCTAACCAACGCCTGATGAACACCCTGGCCTTGCATTGGGGCGTAAAAACGGTTTACTACGACCAAGAAAACCACGCTTCTACCGATGCCTTGATTGAGGACATCAAGCGCGTGTTGGTTGAAAAAGGAGCGTTGAGATCGGGTGATGTTTTTATTAATACCCTTAGTATGCCCGTAGATGCCCAACGCAAAACCAACGCCGTGAAGTTGAGTATAGTAGAATAATAGATTTGCAGCATTTTAGTGCGCCACAAATCCCCTTTTCGGACTGAAAAGGGGATTTGTGTAAAAAAAGTAATTTTTTATTTGGATAGCACAAAAGGAGTTCGGTTATTTGTGGCACAGAAACGCAGTAAGCGAATTTTCGCTATCAGAAAATATTTACAATGAAACTTGGTTTGATTTTTGTAGGAGTGATTCTAATTCTCGTCTAAACCGACGTGAGAAAGACCCCTATTACCCATAACGGCCTTTCTCACAACAAGTGGGAAAGGCTTTTTCGTTGTGGGTGATGGTGCGATGTTCAATAGCGAAGTGTTTTTAATGTCGAATATCGAACATTCAACATCCAATGATGAAGTATTCAAAGCGAAGTGTTTTTAATGTCGAATATCGAACATTCAACATCCAATGATGAAGTATTTAAAGCGAAGTGTTTTTAATGTCGAATATCGAACATTCAACATCCAATGATGAAGTATTTAATTTGTAATGTATGACCGAAGGTAAAAAGTATGATTTGGAAGATCGTTTGGTCAGTTTTGCGATTACGGTAATGGAGGTTTGCGAAAATTTGTACAATACTCGTGCTGGCAATCATATTAGTGGCCAACTTATTAGATGTGGGTCTGCCCCTGCACTCAATTATGCCGAAGCCCAAAGTGCCGAATCAAGAGCAGATTTTATTCATAAAATGAAAATATCATTGAAAGAACTACGAGAAACCAGAACCTGCCTTAAAATAATCCAGAAAAAGCCTTTGTCAGACAATAACAACATGATTTTGAGCTGTTTGAACGAAACAGAGCAGCTCATTTCAATATTTGTAAAAAGCATTTCAACCGCCCAAACCAACAATTTAAAAAAATAATATTTCGCCACTAAATAACACATAACACTTCGATACTAAAAAACACTTCGATATTGAGCGTTGAATATTCATTATTCGATATTAAAAAACCATTGAAAAATTATAAAGAAATAGCACTATGCCTCTCAACAAATTTAGCCGCACCCTTACCCAAGACGTAACCAACCCCGCCGCCAAAGCCATGCTCTACGGCGTAGGACTCACCACCGAAGATATGCAAAAAGCCCAAATTGGCATTGCCAGCACGGGCTACGAAGGCAACACCTGCAACATGCACCTCAACGGGCTGTCGGTGTATGTAAAACAAGGCGTACAAGCCAACGACATGGTGGGGCTGATTTTCAATACCATCGGCGTGTCAGACGGCATGACCAATGGCAACGATGGCATGCGCTACTCGCTACCCAGCCGCGATTTAATAGCCGATTCGATAGAAAGCGTGGTGCAAGCGCAATGGTACGATGGCGTGATAGCCGTGGTGGGTTGCGACAAAAATATGCCAGGAGCCGTAATGGCCATGGCGCGCATGGACCGTCCAGCCATCATGGTGTATGGCGGCACCATTCGGTCGGGGCATTACAAAGGTCAAAAGTTAGACATTGTCTCGGCATTTGAGGCATTGGGCAAAAAATTTGCGGGCAACATCTCCGACGAAGATTACGAAGGTGTGATTCAAAATGCCATTCCTGGCGAAGGGGCTTGTGGCGGTATGTACACAGCCAACACCATGGCGGCCAGTATCGAAGCAATGGGGTTGAGTTTGCCGTTTAGTAGCAGCTACCCCGCCACCCACGCAGGTAAACAAGAAGAATGCAAGAAAATTGGGGCTGCCATGAAAAAATTGCTCGAAATGGACTTGACTCCCGACAAAATCATCAGCAAGGAGTCGTTAGAAAATGCGCTGACGGTGGTAATGGCACTTGGTGGTTCTACCAATGCGGCTTTGCACTTCTTGGCCATTGCACGCGCGGCGGGTCTTCCACTCAGCTTAGACGACATTCAAGCTGTGAGCGACAAAGTACCGTTTATTGCCAATCTCAAACCCAGTGGCAAGTATTATATGGAAGATATGCTCGAAATTGGAGGCGTGCCAGCCGTCATGAAATACCTCCACGGCAAAGGGTTGATTCACGGTCATTGCCTAACTGTAACGGGTAAAACCGTAGCCGAAAATTTGGCCGAAATTCCCGACTTACGCTTTGACAATCAAGACATTATCTATACTCTGGAAAGCCCTATCAAAACAACGGGACACATTCAGATTTTGTACGGCAACTTAGCTCCGAATGGTTCAGTAGCCAAAATTACGGGCAAAGAAGGAATGTTTTTTGAAGGGCCAGCCAAGATTTGTGAGCATGAATCAGAAATCATCGAAGCCCTTTCGAAAGGAGAAATCAAGGCGGGGCAGGTAGTGGTTATCAGAAATTCGGGGCCAAAAGGTGGGCCAGGTATGTCTGAGATGCTCAAACCGACCTCGGCAGTAATGGGCGCGGGCTTGGGCGATAAAATTGCGCTCATCACCGACGGGCGTTTTAGTGGCGGCACGCATGGTTTTGTGGTAGGCCACATCACACCCGAAGCCTTCGACGGTGGACCAATTGCCCTCGTAAAAGACGGCGACCTCATCACAATTGATGCCAACACCCGCGCTTTGACGTTGCACATATCTGACGAAGAAATGGCCACCCGCCGCGCCGCATGGACGCAGCCCAAGCCGCGATTTACAAAAGGGATTTTGGGCAAATACATCAGAAATGTAAAGTCGGCGAGTGAGGGTTGTGTTACTGATGAAGGGTAAATAACAATGAAACCATGAAAGCTGTTTTTTCGGTGATGCTCTTTGTTTCATTTACCCTAAGCTTGTTTGGGCAAGATAAAATTTATGATGTAGTTGATAAACAAGCTGAATTTAAGGGTGGTGTGAGTGGATTAATGCGTTTTTTAAGCAAAAATTTACAATATCCAAGCTCACTTGCCAGAGATAGCCCTTGTAGCATAATTCTCATCAATTTCATAGTTGAAAAAAATGGTACTGCAAAATATGAAAGTTGTGAAACCACGTGTCAAGCTATTTGTATAGAAGTAAAAAAAGTGATAGCAAAAATGCCCAAATGGAAACCTGCGGAATACCGAGGAAAGAAAGTGAGATGTCGTTATACTTTGCCTATTCATGGTGCAGTCGTTGAGTGAGAAATCATAAATAAATCGAACGTTTTTGATACTACAATAAGAATGCAACAATCAGCATTATACGACCAAATAGTTGAGTTGCTCCAAGCAGCTCGTCAGCAAGTGGTGCGAGCGATCAATCAAACGATGGTCTTGACCTATTACGAAATAGGACGTATGATTGTTGATGACGAACAACAAGGGCAGCAAAGAGCGGCTTATGGTAAGCAAGTACTCAAAGAGCTTTCAGCACAACTAACTCAACAGTTTGGAAAAGGATTTTCGGTAGAAAATCTTGATAGAATGAGGTTTTTCTATAAAATCTACTCGCCTGAGATTTCGTCAACGCTGCTGACGAAATTCACATTAAGCTGGTCGCATTACCTCAAACTCATGCGAATAACCAACGAAGACGAGCGTAGTTTTTACGAAATTGAGGCGCATAACAACGGTTGGAGTGTACGAGAATTAGAACGGCAGTACGATTCGGCACTTTACGAAAGGCTGGCATTGAGCAAAGACAAAGAAGGCGTTAAAGAATTATCAGCACAAGGCCAAACCATCACAACCGCCACCGACATCATAAAAGACCCGTACATTTTAGAGTTCATAGGTTTACCCGACAATGCTCGTTACAGTGAAACAGACCTTGAAAACGCACTTATCAACGAATTGGAAACGTTTTTGCTCGAACTCGGTAAAGGCTTTACATTCGTAGGCCGCCAAGTACGGTTCACTTTCGACGAAGAACATTTCAGGGTTGATTTGGTCTTCTATAACCGTCTTTTGCACTGCTTTGTGCTGATTGACTTAAAAATTGGTAAACTTAAACACCAAGACTTGGGACAAATGCAGATGTAAGTCAATTATTATGACCGCTATGTAAAAACCGAAGATGAAAACAAAACGATTGGCATTGTTTTGTGCAAAGACAAAAAAGACACAATGGTAGAAATCACCTTACCCGAAGGCCAAAATCAGATTTTTGCGAGTAAGTACCAAACCATTTTGCCGAGCAAAGAAGAACTGAAACAATTGATTAACAAGAAATTGTAGGTATATCAAAAAAGGATTGAACGAAATTTTGATGAGATTTGCAAATCCCGACCAACTGAATAAATCAATAAAATTAGATAAATTCCGAATGGACCTTCTTACATTTTTATTTATATGTTTTGTGCTTTTAGGTATTGCTATTCATGTGTCTTCACGAAAAGATGTAGAACGAATTAAGATTGATGGAGAACGAATTAAGATTAAAGAAAAATTTAAAAATGAAGTTCAAAAAATATATGAAGGCATCTGTGGAGATTGTTTAGACACAATCGAAAATCTAAAAAATGAAGTTTCAGAAAATAAAATAGACTTAAACACTGCAATAGAACAACTTCAAAAGAAAAGATTTCTTCTATCTGAATTGTTCAAAACAGTAGATCAAAAAATCTCTACTTTTATTGAGGAAAAAAAGCATATTACTTATGCTGATTCAGGTTATTTAAGCGAATATAATTTTAGACAGACAATTAAAAACAATAGTGGTACTATTTTAAAATCTAATTTTGGCTATGATTCAACTTTTCCGTTTGATGGTTTAAATTTTCAATTAATCACACTGGTTGACCGTCAAATCGCTGAATGGAAAAAGGGAAATCCTAATACAATCCCAGTTCATAGTGTACCCACACCAAGCTATTTAAATAGTTTTCATGAGAAGAGAGAGATTTTTGAGAATGATGTTATTGAAGACGACGGCGTTTTAAAAATTCGCAGAAGATCAACACATAGTTACAACAGCCACAAGTACACTATCGAAGTAACTCATTCAGGTCTAAATCTATTCAGAGTTATTACCTCGCCAGAGAAGTATATTACAGAAAGAAAGTTAGAAATTTTCTTGAATGAAATTAAACCTAAATGGTCGGCAAAGCTAAAAACAGATGAGGCGCAAGAAGTGTCAAGAAATATTGATGAAATTCTTATCTCTGCAATAAAAACACTAAATCATACAGCCCCTAAAAACGGCATTAATGAATCTAAGGAAGAGGCGATAAATTCTTTTGAATCAGTTCTTGAACAGTCAAAATATCCTATTGATTTCATAAAAAAGTTTGACTTGAATTTTAACCCTGAAACCAATATTTTAGTTGTAGAATATCAATTACCTGTTCGTGAAAACATACCTACTTTGAAAGAAGTAAAGCATATAAAAGGTGAATTGAAAGAATATTTTTTGAGCGACGTAGCTGCCGATGCTCTTTTTGAAGACGTACAATATAAAATCACATTACGCACTATACACGAGCTTTTTGTTAATGACATCTACGATATTTTAGATGCCATATCTTTCAATGGCTGGTGCAGTACATTAAATAAGGCAAGGGGGGTAAGAGATGAAATTTGTATATTGACAGTACAGGCTTCAAAAGATGAATTTATGGCCATCAATCTTGAGAAAGTTGAACCGAAAATTTGCTTCAAAACCCTAAAAGGGATAAGTGGAGGTAAATTAGCAGGACTTACGCCCATTCAACCAATAATTTCTATAAATAAAAATGATAGAAGATTTGTGTCTTCTTACGATGTTGTAAATGATATAGACTCTTCCACTAATTTAGCAGCTATGGATTGGGAGGATTTTGAACATTTGATAAGAGAAATTTTTGAAAAAGAATTTAGTACAAACGGTAGCGAGGTCAAGGTAACTCAAGCGAGCAAAGATGGTGGAGTAGATGCAATTGCATTTGACCCCGACCCAATCAGAGGTGGTAAAATCGTTATTCAAGCCAAAAGATATACCAATGTAGTTGGCGTTTCGGCAGTTCGTGATTTGTACGGAACAGTAATGAATGAAGGTGCAAACAAAGGAATTTTGGTCACAACGGCTGATTACGGTCCAGACTCTTATGAATTTGCAAAAGGAAAACCACTTACTTTATTAAATGGCTCTAATCTTCTTCATTTACTTGAAAAGCATGGACACAAGGCAAGAATAAATATTGGAGAAGCAAAATCGGAATTGAAAAGTGATAAACTAAAATGAATAAAAATTATTAATTTTAGTTTATCGGGATTTGCAATCCCGACCAAAGAACTTTCGCTGGTCGGGATTTGCAATGGCAGCGGCCAACCGTCCCGACCACAGCGTATCGGATTTAAAATCCCGATCAACAACAAAAATAGCAACAACTAAAAACCCAAACAATATGGGAAATTACCTGAACATAATGGCCGCGCAAGATGCCGCCGCCGTTGTTGAGTTGGACGAAAAGCCGTTTTTGACAGGCGCGGAAGCCATGATGGAAGCCCTCTTGGCCGAAGAAGTAGATACCATTTTTGGCTACCCTGGCGGCGCCATCATGCCCACCTACGACGCACTATACGGCTACATAGACCGCATCAACCATATCTTGGTGCGGCACGAGCAGGGCGCAGGCCACGCCGCGCAGGGCTACGCCCGCACCAGTGGCAAAGTGGGCGTATGCTTGGTTACGTCGGGGCCAGGCGGCACCAACCTCATCACGCCCATTGCCGATGCCATCATTGACTGCACGCCGCTGGTGTGCATTGTGGGGCAGGTCAAGTCGTTTTTGTTGGGAACAGATGCTTTCCAAGAAACCGACATGATTGGCGTAACCACGCCCGTTTGTAAGTGGAACTACCAAATTACCGACCCCAACGAAGTGCCTGCCATCATGGCCAAGGCGTTTTATATTGCTCGGTCGGGCAAGCCTGGGCCAGTGGTCATTGATTTCACACGCGACGCACAAGCTGGGCTGATGACCGAAGGTCTTAACTACCAAAAAGTGGTTGAGTTGATGAGCTATAAGCCACGCCTCATACCCAAAGATGAACATTTGCAACGCGCCGCCGAACTCATCAACAATGCCAAAAAACCGTACATTTTCGTAGGCCACGGCGTATTGATTTCGGGGGCAATGGAGGAGCTGAAAGCATTTGTTGAAAAAACCGACATTCCCTGCGCCAGTACGCTATTGGGGCTTTCGGCCATGCCTATTGACCACCCCAACTACGTGGGCTGGCTGGGTATGCACGGCAATTATGGCACCAATGTACTCACCACCCAAGCCGACGTAATTATTGCCATCGGAATGCGCTTCGACGACCGCGTAACGGGCGATGTGACCAAGTTTATTACCCAAGCCAAGGTAGTTCACATCGAAATTGACCCAGCCGAGATTGACAAAGTAATCAAAGCCGACGCACCCGTGGTGGGCGACGCCAAAGAAGCATTGAAAGCCCTGTTGCCGCTCGTTAAAACCAACAACCACGCTACTTGGCGCAATGAATTTAGGAAATTTGATGTCATCGAAAACGAGAAGATTACGCAGCGCGAGCTAACCCCCGAAGGCAAAATTAAGATGGCTGAAGTGGTACATATGTTATCCAAAAAAACCAACGGCGAGGCTTGTATTGTGGCCGACGTGGGTCAGCACCAAATGATTGCGGCACGATATTATCAATTCAAAAAACCCCATTCATACATTGCTTCGGGTGGGCTCGGCACCATGGGATTCGCCATTCCTGCCTCGTTTGGGGCCAAAATGGGCAATCCAGACCGTGAGGTGGTGGCCATTATCGGCGACGGCTGTTTTCAGATGACTATTCAAGAACTTGGCACCATTGCCCAAAGTGGCTTGGCCGTTAAGATGATTATTTTGAACAACAATTTTTTGGGCATGGTGCGGCAGTGGCAGCAGTTGTTTTTTGACAAACGCTACTCGTTTGTCGAACTCCAAAACCCCGATTTCGTTACCATTGCCAAGGGTTTTGGTATTGCGGGGCATACTTGCAACGAACGCGAAACCCTCAGCGAGTCGCTCGACCGAATGCGGGCGCACGATGGCCCATATTTGCTGGAAGTAATTGTCGAAAAAGAAGAAAACGTGTTTCCAATGGTGCCCGCAGGGGCTGCCGTGGCCGATATTAGATTGGAATAAAAGCCTCCAACTCTCAACGGCTGACCGTCCCGAACAAGGTTAAAAGATATTTACTGCAAACAAAACTCCCCCATCGGGGGCTGGGGGGCTGGATTTAAACTTATGAAAACATACACCATTTGCATATTCAGCGAAAACACCTTTGGGATGCTGAATAAAATTACGATTCTCTTCACGCGCCGTCGCATCAACATTGAGAGCCTCACGGTGTCAGAAACCGAGCGCAAGGGCGTGTCGCGTTACACCATCGTAATGAAGCACGACAAACGCGAAGAGGTAGAAAAACTGGTGCGCCAAATTCGCAAAATCATCGAAGTTTTAGCCGTTTTTGGGTATTTGGACGAAGAAAGCGTCTATAATGAAATTGCGCTTTTTAAGATAGCCACGCCCATGCACTCCAAAAAACTCGACATCGAAACCATCAATAAGGTCTATAAAGCGTGGGTGGTTTATTGGGAATTAGACTACGTGGTAATCGAGAAAGCTGGCACCGAAGAGGCCATTTTGGAGTTTTTTAGATACATCAAGCCCCACGGTATTTTGGAGTTTGTGCGCTCAGGCAGGGTTACGGTAGGCCGTACGCCGCAAGGCCTGGTAGAGTATCTCCCCGAAGCCGAATGGGAATATTATCTATAAAAGTGCGTGGTAGTTTCAAGATTCTTTGAACGATTTTTCAACCATTACTTTTTTATTGGTCGGTCTTATTTGACAATTACCGTTGCTCACCACCACGACATAAACCTCATAAGTACCTTTTTTGAGTCCTTTTGTTAGAATGGGGGCAGTTTCAAAACCAATCGAATAGAATTGCTGATTTTTCAAAAAATGCCTAATTCCACCTCTGCGCTGTTGGGCAGGGAAAAAGTGAGTTTCGTTACCCGATTTCAAAATAAGGTACGCGCCGTCGTCGAGGGCATTGCCTTGCACAAAGGTACTGTTGCTAAAAATCAAATAATCTTCTCCCTGCGGAGTTGAGTCGAGGGCCATTGGTGGTCCCAGCAAGTTGGGTTCGATGGTGGGCCTGCTCGTCAGTTGGCGTTCGATGGGCGTAAAAATAGTTTCTGGAATAGTATAGTAATGATGCTGTAAACTATGCACAATAATCGAATCAACCAGCGGTTTTACGGTAGGTGAAAAGTAAATGGGCGATGTCGGAATATTGCTGCCATGTTTCCAAGAGAGCATATCAGTCATTAAGTTTCGTCGAAAGGTTTCGATGTTCGCAAAGTTTTGATAATAAGACAACACGTTGGCCACCAAAGCAACATTTAGACCAACCATAAAAACAGTTTTTCGCCAACGATTGGCCACCAACATAAACAGCGTAGTGTAGCACAACGCCATAATGATAGCCAAATTAAGTTTATACCGACTCCGAAAAACGGCCTCGAAGCCATCGCCAGCCCTTGCAATAGAAAAAACGGCAGCGGTAGCCATTATAAACATCAAAAAGCCAACCCAGCAGACGAGTGCTTGGTTCGTTGCGTCAGATTTAGTATTTTTTTGCCATTTCAAGAATAATTTTTGGCATAAAAAAACAAACCAAACAATGATAAAAACACCAATTGGAACGGTAATTAGGCCGCGAATAAGTGGTTTAAAAGTAACCCCCATATCGAAAAATTGACCCAAAAACGCGGGAAAGTCCACTAAAACTTGAAGGGGATATTTTAGTAAATTATCGCTCAATTTGGGTCTAAATTCAGGTATTACCAAATCGTAAAAATAAAGCCACGCGCAAGTACACGCCCAAACAAAACAAACCAATGCAGCCCTATAACGACGCTGATAGACCAAAATAAGCAGAAAAGGCAAAAAAACAACCAAACCATTGCCGCTACTAAATGCCCCCAAAAGGGAGAATAGAAAAGCGAAAATTAATGAAACAGTAGTGTTTTGGGAAACCAGATATATGCTCAAAAACGCAAAGAAAAGCACCGCGAAGTTTTGGCACGGTATCATTCCCCAAAATATGCCTTCGTAGTATTGGATTTGAAAAATAAACAACGAAACGGGAATCAAACCCCAAATGGGCAAGGCAGCCCGCACAAAACGGTGGCTTATCATTCCAAAAATGCCCAAAATGAGTGTACATCCAATAAAAAGATGATATTTAAAATTGACCTCACCATTGCACACGTAAAGCAAATACGTTACAATTCGATTAAAAACCACGCGGTGTTCATCGTCTTGCAAAACAAATATTCTTGCTTTGCGGAGGGCATTGGGCGCGTCCATTATTTTTTTGATTACCTCCAAAACCCCATCAAGGTCATCTTGAAACGGTACATTGAGGGCATATTTCCAAACAAACCAGTAAAACAGGCAGATGGGCAAACTTATCAAAATAAAAATAAAAGCAAAGCGCAAAATTCGATACCACCACATAATTAAATCCGTTTTTGGGCGACAATATGCTCAATACTTGGGGGATTTTCAAACTTTTGTAAAGATTACTGAAGGCCGATTTGATGCTTTATGAGTCCAGATTTTCAGCTATCTTTGTCCCTTTATTTATTTCTCTTAGTTGGCTTTCTGGTGCAGAAAACACAGTATTGTTCGTTATTGTGGGCTGTGTTTTTGATTTTTTAAACTTATTATGAACCAAAATTATTACAAAGAATATTATCACATTGAACGAGAACATTGGTGGTTTTTGGTGCGCAACCAAATTATAATGGGGCATTTAAAAAAGGTGCTGCCCACCAATCGGCCATTAAAAATACTCAACGTGGGCATTGCTACGGGGCATACTTCTGAGCTGCTCTTGGCATTTGGCAACGTAAAGTCGGTAGAATACGACCAAGCATGTTTTGATTTTACGCGGCAAGCAGTGCCTACATTAGATTTGATGCAGGGCTCTATTTTAGAGTTGCCATTTGAAGATAATTCTTACGATTTGGTGTGCGCATTAGACGTAATAGAACACGTGGAAGATCACCAACTGGCCGTCAACGAAATGAAGCGCGTTTGTAAACCCAACGGAACTGTGTGCGTTACTGTACCCGCTTTTGAGTTTTTGTGGAACCAACACGACGACGTAAACCACCACGTACGCCGCTACACACGCCCTTTGCTCGAAAGTATTTTTCAGAAAAATGGCAACATTACATTTAGTAGTTATTTTAATTTTTGGCTCTTTTTCCCCATCGCTGGATTTCGGCTTTTATCCAAAATTTTGCCGCTGCATCAGCGCAATATTGAAGAAGCGGGCTCAGATTTTACAGTAATGAACGGCTCTATTTTTCAGAAAGTATTTTATCGTATTTTTAACAGCGAGCGTTTCTTTATCAACAAAGGCGTACAATTGCCCGTGGGCGTGTCGTTGCTGCTGACTTGGAAAAAGTAGCCATGCTGTAGTCAGTGAAGACACTGACTACCCATGCCGTAGTCAGTGTTTAACGCCGTAGTCAGTGTCTTCACTGACTACTTCAAATTTTTCAAATTTTCAATTTTTTTTATAATTTATAATCAATTAAAAATGGCAACTATTAATTTTGGCGGAACCGAAGAACAAGTAGTAACCCGCGACGAATTTCCTCTTTCCAAAGCACTCGACGTATTGCAAGACCAAACCATTGCCGTCATTGGCTATGGCGTACAAGGCCCTGGACAAGGCTTAAATATGCGCGACAATGGCTTCAACGTCATTGTGGGCCAGCGCAAAGGACGTACCTGGGATAAGGCCGTTGCCGACGGCTGGGTGCCAGGCGAAACCCTTTTTGAAATCGAAGAAGCCCTTGAAAAAGGCACTATTATCTGCTTCTTGCTCTCAGATGCAGCCCAGATTGAACTGTGGCCAACCGTAAAAAAACACTTAACTGCTGGTAAATCGCTTTATTTCTCGCACGGTTTTGGCGTAACCTACAAAGACCAAACGAGCATTGTGCCTCCCGCCGAAGTAGATGTATTTTTGGTCGCTCCCAAAGGTTCAGGCACCTCGTTGCGTCGTTTGTTTGTAGAAGGTAAAGGCTTAAACTCTTCGTTTGCGGTTTATCAAGATGCCAGCGGCCACGCCCGCGAAAAGTGCATTGCTATGGGCATTGGCGTAGGGTCGGGCTATTTGTTTGAAACCGATTTTTACCGCGAAGTTACCTCCGACCTCACGGGCGAGCGTGGCACTTTGATGGGCTGTATTCAAGGAATTTTTGCCGCCCAATACGAAGTGCTCCGCGCCAATGGGCACTCGCCATCGGAGGCTTTTAACGAAACCGTTGAAGAATTAACCCAATCTTTGATGCCACTCGTAGCCGAAAACGGCATGGACTGGATGTATGCCAACTGCTCAACCACCGCCCAACGCGGCGCACTCGACTGGTGGAAGCCTTTCCGCGACGCCACCAAACCCGTTTTTGAGCAACTCTACAACTCCGTGAAATCGGGCGAACAAGCCAATATATCGATAACGCGCAACTCGCAACCCGACTACCGCGAAAAACTCGAAGTAGAATTGGCCGAACTCCGCGATTCTGAAATGTGGCAAGCTGGTGCTGCTGTGCGCAGTTTGCGTCCTGAGCGTGGCTAAAATTCAACAAGATTACAAAATTCCCTTTCCTAACAAAGTGAGAGGAGAATTTTGTAATCGAATTAAAAAATACTTAAACTGTTGAAAGTTAGTTAATTATGGATAAAAAATTGTTAGAAAACATAATAATTAACGAAGAAAAACTGGCTAAATACTTGTTGGTTACGAAAGAAAAAAACGACAAATCAAAGTTTTTGTCACAAGCGGGCTACATTACAAGCAATTGGGAAATATTGGAAATAGATTTACATTCGTTGCTTATAAACGGAACGATTGTGCTTGAAGAAGAAAACGAATATGGGCAAAGTACAGCGTGAGTGGTTTGCTTAAAGGGCCAAATAGTAAAGAATTAAAGGTAAAAACCATTTGGATGTACAATAAAAGGAAAGAACAAATTAGATTTATTACTCTTTATCCTGACAAAAAATAACGAAATGAAATTTGAATTATATACTCAGGTTGCACTCAATACAGAAGTGCCAAAATACCTTCTTCAAAAAGGAGATGTTGTAACGTTAGTTGAGTTTTTAGAAGGCAATGAATCGCTACCCAACGCTTACATCTGTGAAATATTTAATGCGGTTGGCGACATAATTGGCGTTTGTACTGTGGCAGAAAATCAATTGACTCCGCTTTCTAAAAATGAGATTTTGCACACCCGCTTACTTGACGCTGCCTAAAAAACAATTTCCTAACAGGATTTCAAACCATTTACAATGAGCCACACCGCCGAAAAAACCAGAACCAAACTTGTGCTGCCAACTTTCGATAACATTCTGCAAGCCGCCGAACGTATTCGTAAAGTGGTAAAACACACTGATTTAGAATTAAATCTAAATTTTTCGGAGCGTTATGAAGCCAATATTTACTTCAAACGCGAAGATTTGCAGGTGGTGCGCTCGTACAAAATTAGAGGTGCGTACAACAAAATGGCGAGTCTTTCGGCAGAGGTACTCAAAAAAGGTGTGGTGTGCGCCAGCGCGGGAAATCACGCGCAAGGGTTGGCCTACGCTTGCAACAAATTGGGAGTGAAAGGTACTATTTTTATGCCCACCACCACGCCCGCCCAGAAAGTAAAACAAGTGAAACTATTTGGTAAAGACCAAGTAGAAGTGGTGTTGATTGGCGATGCGTACGACGATGCCTACTACGCGGCCAGAGACTATTGCGAAGCCCACGAAGCTACTTTTATCCATCCTTTTGACGACCCACTCGTTATGGAAGGGCAAGGTACGGTTGGTTTAGAAATTTTCCGCGATGCCGATTTTAAGATTGACTATTTAATCATGGCCATCGGCGGTGGCGGGTTGGCGTCGGGCGTTTCGACGGTTTTTAAACAACTCAGCCCCAATACCAAACTCATTGGTATAGAGCCACTTGGCTCGCCTACTATGCAGCGTTCTATAGCCGAAGGACAAGTAGTTACCCTCGAAAACATTGATAAGTTTGTGGACGGAGCCGCCGTAAAACGTGCGGGCGAAACCACATTTGAGGTTTGCCGCCAAAATTTAGACGATATTTTGCTCGTTCCAGAAGGCAAAGTTTGCTCCACTATTTTGCAGCTTTACAACGAAGAAGCCATTGTAGTCGAACCCGCAGGTGCGCTTACCGTGGCCGCGCTCGACTTCATGAAAGAGCAAATTAAGGGCAAACACGTGGTGGTATTAATTGGCGGTGGCAACAACGACATTACCCGCACCGAAGAAATAAAAGAACGCTCGCTGCTCTACGAAGGTCTGAAACATTACTTTATCATTCGTTTTCCGCAGCGTTCGGGTGCATTTCGGGAGTTTTTAAACGACGTACTTGGACCAACTGACGATATTGTGTTTTTTGAATATTCTAAAAAAACTGCCCGCGAGCGCGGCTCTGCGCTCGTGGGCATTGAACTCAAAAGCAAAGAAGATTTTCAGCCGCTCATAGACCGTATGCAGCAGTACAATATCCAGTACGAATACATCAATGAAAAACCCGCTTTGTTTGAATTTTTGATATAGTTACTATTGTCTATGTCTTTCAAAAAACACACTTACCCATGACTCACGACCCACTACTCACGACTACCACCCCTTCAACCATATTCGATAAAATCTGGGATGCGCACGTCGTAAAACACCAAACAGACTACCCAGATGCCGTTTTTATTGACCGCCATTACATCCACGAGGTTACCAGTCCGCAGGCGTTCGATGGCCTCCGCAAGCGTGGAATTGGGGTTTTTAACGTAAACCGCACCACCGCCACCGCCGACCACAACGTGCCCACCAAAGACCAACATTTGCCCATCAAAGAGGCCCTGAGTAGGTTTCAGGTAGAAAAACTGCGCCAAAACTGCACCGAATTTGGCATCGAACTCTACGATTTGTTGCACCCATTTCAGGGTATTGTGCACGTTATTGGACCCGAACTGGGCCTTACTCAGCCAGGTATGACCATGGTTTGCGGCGACTCCCACACCTCTACCCACGGCGCGTTTGGCAGCGTCGCGTTTGGCATTGGCACCAGCGAAGTAGAGCAAGTATTGGCCACGCAGTGTATTTTACAAAGCAAACCCAAGCGCATGAAAATCCAAGTGGACGGGCAATTGGGCAAGGGTGTTACGGCCAAAGACATCATTTTGTACGTTATTTCTCAAATTTCGGCATCGGGCGCTACGGGCTATTTTGTGGAGTATTGCGGCGAAGCCATCAGAAGCTTGAGCATGGAAGGCCGCATGACGGTCTGCAATATGAGCATCGAAATGGGCGCACGCGGTGGCCTCATTGCCCCCGACAACGTAACCTTTGAATACATGAGAGGTCGGAAATTTGCGCCACAAGGTCAAGATTTTGATAAAAAAGTGGCCGAATGGCAACAACTTACTACCGACGAAGGTGCCGTTTTTGACCAAGAACTCTATTACCACGCCGACAACATCAAGCCTTGGATAACCTACGGCACCAATCCTGGCATGGGTATTGGGGTGGACAGCCACGTGCCAAATCTCGCCGAAATACCCGAAAAAGAATTGGCATCTTATACCAAGTCGCTGACTTACATGGGTTTAGAAGCTGGCCAAACGCTCTTGGGAAAACCCATTGACTATGTTTTTATTGGCTCTTGTACCAACGCTCGCATCGAAGACCTCCGCGAAGTGGCGGCCTTTGTGAAAGGAAAACAAAAAGCCGACGGCGTAGAAGTATGGATAGTGCCTGGCTCCAACCAAGTGGCCAGACAAGCCGAAGCGGAGGGTTTAGACAAAATTTTTGAAGCCGCTGGCTTTGAGCTACGAGGCCCCGGCTGCTCGGCTTGTTTGGGCATGAACGAAGACAAAGTACCCGCTGGCAAATACTGCATTAGCACCTCCAATCGTAATTTTGAAGGCCGCCAAGGCCCAGGCGCACGCACTTTTTTGGCCAGCCCGTTGATGGCGGCAGCGGCAGCCGTAACAGGCAAAATAACCGATGTGCGCGAACTGGTGTAGCCTACATTTCGCCTTCTACGCCCAGCCCAAAAAGCGCAAAATCGTACTTTGCGGGGTCGGTTGGGTCTAAGGTTTTGAGCATTTCGGTTAGTTCTACGGCGGTTTGCCAGTTGGTTTGTGGGCGTTGAATCAAGCCCAATCGGCGCGCTACGCGGTCCACGTGCACGTCGCAAGGACAAACCAACTGCGCAGGGCTAATGCGCTGCCAAATGCCAAAATCCACGCCACACGCATCATGGCGCACCATCCACCGCAAAAACATATTGAGCCGCTTGCACGACGAGCCACGCGCGGGCGTGGCTACGTGTTTGCGGGTGCGAACAGGAGCGGCCTCGTCGTCAAAAAACAGATTGTGAAAGTACTTTAGCCCCACTTCTACGTTCAAAGAATCGGAAGACAGTGGCCGTGCAAACGCATCTTCGAGCGAATCGTGGGTTTGATAATATTTTTTAAAAAAGTGCAGAAAATAAAGCGTGTCAATGTCGTTAAAAGTGCGGTGTTTGAAATTCAAAAAAGGCTTCAAATCGCTGTCTTGGTGGTTTTTTACAAAATCGTAAGGCGAGTTGTCCATCAGCACAATCAGTTCGTTGCACTTGTTGATAATGGTTTTGCGCTGCCCCCACGCCAACATCGAAGCCCAAAAACCCATGATTTCGATGTCTTGCTTTTTTGAAAAACGGTGCGGAATAGAAATCGGGTCGTTTTCGATAAAATGAGGCCGATTGTACTGCGCTACTTTGGCATCGAGTAGCTCGGCCACTAACGCTGAAATCATGCCTTACGCCCTCCCAACAGCCACGCCAAGCCCTGCGAAATTGCCGAAAGGCCATTGAGCAACACAGTAAAAACAAAAGTAAAAACGGCAATAAACGGGTAAAAAAGCAAGAACCCAACCCGCCAAACCCAGTAGCCAGCGGTGCGTTTGCTACGTTTTATTTCTTCTTCTTGACGACGCGACATGGATTCAAAAATTTTTTTGAGACAATAGCAATTTGGATTTTACAATAAAGATGACAAAAATTGCGATACATTCTTTTGCTATTTCACAACGCACCCTCAAATTCAATAGTTCGATGCCATTTTAGTTTACCATTAACCGATGGAATACTTATATAATTGTATTTACAGAAAAAAAGTTTAGCCCAAAATCTTAACTTTGACCCAAAACTATCAGCAAATATTATTTCAAAGCCTTTTTATCGCTATTCGAGATTTGCAATTCGCAAATAACAACACAAATCCCTCATTAACAAACTAATACATAAATCATAGCATCAAAAAGGCAGCTCTTCTCGGTTTGATTCATAGGATTAGTTCTTACCTTTGCGAGCTACAATCACACACAAAATATCAAATGAAAAAGAGAGCTTTACTTTTTAGTGCTTTTGCCGCCGTTTTAGTGTTGATGTCCTCTTGTAAAAAAGGAGAAGAGGAAGAGACCGAACCCCAAACCCCTGAAATACAAATTTCAGCAGGTTCAATGCATACTTTGGTGCTCAAGGCAGATAACACCCTATGGACTTGTGGGGAGAATTCTTCTGGCCAATTAGGCGACGGCACAACAACAGATAGAACATCACTCGTTAAAATAACAGACAATGTAAAATCAATGGGTGGAGGATTGGAACATACATTGGTACTCAAGAATGACAATACGCTTTGGGCTTGTGGCGCAAATGAAGATGGTCAATTAGGCGATGGTACAACAATAGACAGAAAGTCGCTCGTTAAAATAACGGATAATGTAAAATCAGTAAGTGCGGGAAATTTTCACACATTGGTACTAAAAAATGACAATACGCTTTGGGCCTGTGGCTCGAACTCTGCTGGCCAGTTAGGAGACGGGACAAGAACAGATAGAACATCACTTGTCAAAATTATAGGCAATGTAAAATCAATGGGCGGGGGATTGGAACATACATTAGTACTAAAAAATGACAATACGCTTTGGGCTTGTGGCGCAAATTATTTTGGTCAATTAGGCGACGGAACAAAAGCAGATAGAACATCACTCGTTAAAGTTACAGATAATGTAAAATCAGTAAGTGTGGGGCAATATCATACAATTGTATTAAAAACAGATAATACCCTCTGGTCTTGCGGTTTGAATGTTTATGGCCAATTAAACGATGGAACAACGATAAGCAAGGCATCACTCATCAAAATAACAGATAACGTAAAATCAATGAGTGTGGGTTATTTTAACACATTAGTACTCAAGAATGACAATACCTTTTGGGCTTGCGGTTGGAATTTTGCTGGTCAAATAGGTGACGGAACAAAAACAAATAGAACATCACTTGTCAAAATAACAGACAATGTAAAATCAATGAGTGCAGGAGAAGATCATATAATAGTGCTTAAGGGGGACGAGACGCTTTGGACTTGTGGAAGTAATGCTTTTGGTCAATTAGGTGACGGTACAACAACACAAAGAACTACTTTGACGAAAATACCACTTCCTTAAACGTAAGTAGCAATAATTGATAGTTTGAACCCGAACGTTACCGAGTAGCATTCGGGTTCAAAATTATATGGCTTACAAGGCGTTGTTAGAGGCGATTGTGTTGTAGTTTTGTACTTACTATTCGAGATTTGAACAGGGCGGGTACTGGTTCTCAAATAAGGCAATAGCGAATTTGTAATCCACGAAACAATACAACGCCCTCATTACCAAACCAATACATGAATCGTAGCATCAAAAAAGTAGCCGTTCTTGGCTCAGGAATCATGGGCAGCCGCATTGCCTGCCATTTTGCCAACATTGGCATAGAAGTTTTGCTTTTGGACATCGTACCGCGTGAACCCAACCCCGCCGAGCAAGCCAAAGGACTCACCCTCGAACACCCCGCCGTGCGCAATCGCATTGTCAATGAGTCGTGGCAAAACACCCTCAAAGCCAGTCCAGCGGCACTGTATAGCCCCAAATTTGCGGGGCGCGTCAAACTCGGCAACTTCGACGACAACTTGGCCGACATCAAAAACTACGATTGGATTATTGAGGTCATTGTAGAGCGATTGGACATCAAAAAGAGCCTCTTCGAAAAAGTAGATGCCCTCCGCAAGCCTGGCACGCTCATCACTTCTAATACGTCGGGTATTCCGATTCATTTGATGAGTGAAGGCCGCAGCGACGATTTTCAGCAGCATTTTTGTGGTACGCACTTCTTCAATCCACCGCGTTATTTACGGCTATTAGAAATTATCCCTGGCCTCCAAACCGACCCTGCCGTGCTTGATTTTTTACTGCACTACGGCGATTTGTTTTTGGGCAAAACCACCGTGCTTTGCAAAGATACCCCTGGCTTCATTGCCAATCGCTTGGGTATTCATGCCATGGTGCAGACCGTGCGCGTGGCCGAAGAAATGGGCTTGACCGTAGAAGAAGTAGATAAATTGACCAGCACCGTGGTCGGTCGCCCTAAATCAGGAACGTTCCGTTTGTCAGACGTAGTAGGTTTGGATACGTCGGTACACGTGGCCAACAATCTCTATACTTCGGGCGAGGGCGTGGACGAAGCCCGCGAGGCGTTTATTTTGCCACCTTCTATGCAAAAGCTCTACGAAAACAAATGGCTCGGCGACAAAACGGGGCAAGGGTTTTACAAAAAAACCAAAGATGAAAACGGCAAAACCGTCATCTTGGCCCTTGATTTAAAGGCCTTTGAATACAAGCCCGCACAACAAAAAATTAAATTTCAGACGCTCGAAAGCACCAAGCTCATTGACAACTTGAAGAAGCGTTTTGGCGTTTTATTGAAAGGTACCGACAAAGCAGGTGAGTTTTACCGCCGCACTTTTGCCGATGGCTTCCAATACGCCTCTTTTCGTATTCCCGAAATCGCCGACGAATTGTTCAGAATTGACCAAGCCATTTGCACGGGTTTTGGTTGGGAAATGGGTATTTTTGAAACCTGGGATGCCGTTGGCGTAAAAACAATGAACGCCATCATGGAAAACCTCAACGCCAAACCCGCTGAGTGGGTTTATGAGATGTTGGAGGCAGGAAACGAAACTTTTTACAAGGTAGAAAACGGAAAAAAACTGTACTACGACATTCCAACCAAAAACTACCAAGTTATTCCGGGCCAGGAGGCGTTTATTATTTTGGAAAACAAAGCCCAAAACAAAATTTGGAGCAACGCAGGCGCGAGCATCTACGACCTCGGCGACGGCATTGCGGGCGTGGAGTTTCATTCCAAAATGAACACCTTTGGAGCTGAAGTAGTAGAAGGTCTCAACCGTGCTTACAACGTAGCCGAAAAAGACTTCCGTGGCTTGGTCATTGGCAACGATTCTACCGAGGCGTTTTCGGCGGGAGCCAACTTGGCCATGTTGTTTATGTTTGCCATTGAGCAAGATTACGACGAAATCAACATGATGATAGCGCAGTTTCAGCAAACCATGACGCGCGCACGCTACTCGTCTATTCCCGTGGTAGGTGCGCCACACTCGCTCGCATTGGGTGGCGGCTGCGAATTGAACCTGCACGTGGACAAAGTAGTAGGCCATGCCGAAACCTACATGGGACTGGTTGAAGTAGGCGTAGGGCTGATTCCAGGCGGGGGCGGTACCAAAGAAATGGCCGCGCGTTGCTCAGATATGTACCAAATGGGCGACCCCGAACTCAATATTTTGCAAACAGCTTTTATGAATATTGCCCAAGCCAAAGTTTCTACCTCGGCCCAGGAAGCCGTAGAAATGAACTACTTCAAAGCCGACCGCGACCAAATAGTGCTCAACCGCAGCCGCTTGATAGCAGAAGCCAAACAAGCTGCCGTTGAGCTATCCGAAAATGGCTACACCCAGCCCAAACCCCGTACCGACATCAAAGTACAAGGCAAAACGGGCATGGCGTTGTTTAAGGCGGGCGTGGCTTCAATGCGAATGGCGAACTACATTTCTGACCACGACATGAAAATTGCTGACAAACTGGCTTACGTTATTTGCGGTGGCGATTTGAGCTATCCGCAACTTGTATCGGAGCAGTATTTGTTGGATTTGGAGCGTGAAGCATTTTTGAGTCTGACGGGCGAAAAGAAAACCTTGGAGCGGATTCAAGGACTGCTGACGGGTGGAAAACCACCCCGAAACTAAAGAATCGTTGAGATTAGAGCCAACAAACATATTTTTTTTACAACTACAAAGGTTTCCGAGCATTTCAAAACGCTCGGAAACCTTTTTGGTTACACCGAATACGCCTTCACGGCATCAATAAAGCAGCGTACTTTGTCGGGGTCGGTGTCGGGATATACGCCGTGGCCGAGGTTGGCAATATGGCGTTCAGGTCCGAAAGCGTTCAACATTTTCTTCACTTCGGCCTCAATCTGCTTGTAAGAACCGTACAACACGCAAGGGTCTAAGTTGCCCTGCAATGTTTTAGACGGTATCAACGCCCGCGACTCGGCAATGTCCATGTTCCAATCGAGCCCCACTACCGCGCAGTTGAGTTGGCCTATTTCGTGCCGTGCAAAAAACGCCCCTTTCGCAAAAACGGTAACGGGGGTTTGTGGCACCGCGACGTTAGGAGGGGTCTGGGCAATGGCATCGCAAATTTGACGAATGTAGGGCAGCGAAAACTCGTAGTACTGGTCGGGCGAGAGAATGCCCGCCCAAGAATCGAAAATTTGCACCAAGTTGGCCCCCGCTGCAATCTGCGCTTTCAAATAAGCAATGGTACTATCAGTAATTTTTTGCAGCAATTGGTGCGAAAATTCGGGGTCGGTATAAAGGGCTTTTTTGGCTACTGAAAAAGTTTTAGACCCTTTGCCTTCGGTCATGTAGCAAAAAATAGTGAAGGGCGCACCCGCAAAACCAATGAGCGGCACGCGCCCGTTTAGTTCACGTTTGGTAATTTTGATGGCCTCCAACACATAGCCCAAATCAGCTTCGGGGTCGGCTACGCGCAGTTGGGCCACATCTTGGAGCGTATGCACCGTTTTGGGGAAAATAGGGCCTCGTTTTTCTTCCATTTCGTAGGGCAAACCCATGGCTTCGGGTACTACCAAAATATCCGAAAAGATAATGGCCGCATCAACACCCAGTAAATCAACAGGTTGAATGGTTACTTCGGCGGCCAGTTCGGGGGTGGTGGCCAACTGAATAAAACTGCCTGCTTTTTGGCGAACGGCGCGGTATTCGGCCAAAATACGGCCTGCTTGGCGCATCATCCAAACGGGCGTACGCTCGGTTTTTTGACCAAGTGCAGCGCGTAATAATAAATCGTTTTGTAAAGATTCCATGCCCAAAGGTACGAAGAACGGCCAAAATTTCTAAGCCAAAAAGTAGGACACAGTTTCTGAACACAGTCAAACTTACGGCGCAGGTACAAATTCAAAAAGTTTATTTTACCAAACGTTTGGTAAAATAAACTTTTTGTTAGACATTTGGCAAAAATTCAATGCTGCCATGCCCGTTCAAAAAGTAACCCGTGAAGAAGTGATTCAGAAATCGTTACCCGTTTTTCGGCAGCGGGGTTATTATAACACCAGCATGACCGACTTGGCCGAGGCGTGTGGGCTACAAAAAGGTAGTTTTTACCATTATTTTGATAGTAAAGAAAGCCTAATGAAAGAGGTGTTGGGGGCGGTGAGTTCTTATTTTGAAAACAAAATCTTTGCCATTGCCTACGACGAGTCGTTGCTGCCCGTAGAGCGGCTTCAAAAAGTGTTGGACAAACAAATACGCGCCGTAACCAACACCAAAGGCGGATGTTTGATGGGCAACACAGCCATCGAAACGGCCCTGCTCACTGACGAGTTCAAACCAATTATGGAGGCTTTTTTTGATGGCTACGTGAAAGCCCTCGCTGCCATTTATTCAACCCAATTCTCAGCACAAGCCGCCAATCAGTTGGCCCAACAAGCCGCCATGGAATTTGAAGGGGCTTTAATTTTAGTAAAAATGTCTGGTAAAGAGCAATTGTTACACGATGCTGCCCACCGAATTGTCGAACGTTTAAAATCTTAATAATCAAATGATTGCTGACTCTCATTTTATTTTAAAACCACAATCTGTTTTTATTCCGAGCCGCGATGGATTTCTGCTGTCGGCTTTGTTGTTTGAACCGATTTGCTCGAAAGGGGTAGTGCAAATAAGTATTGGCACGGGTATGAAAAAAGAATTTTATCAGCATTTTGCCCAGTTTATTGCCGAACAAAACTACACCGTTTGCCTGTGGGAATACCGAGGAATGGGGCAATCGCGGCCTAACGATGTGGAAGTTTTCAAGAAAATTAGTTTGCAGGATTGGGCTTTGTTAGATGCGGGCGGTGTATTAGATTTTCTGGAAAAACGTTATCCTGACCTACCCAAAATGCTCATTGGCCACAGCATTGGTGGGCAGTTACTTGGTTTTATGTCCAATCATTCGTTACTGCGAGGCGCAATCTTGGTTACCTCTTCGACGGGTACATGGTGGCGGCACACGTTCCCATATCGGTTCAAATCTTTTTATTTTTTCAATATTCTGCCGCTACTTCTGCTTCCTTTTTACGGCTATTTGGCCTGTAAACGCTTCAATATCATGGAAGATTTGCCAGGCAACATGATTCGGGAGTGGCGTAAGTGGTGCAACTCAGAAAATTATTGCTTTGATTTTTTGGGCAAAACTTGGCCAAAAGCCTACTTTAACGAAATAAGGCTTCCTATCAAATCTTACTGGGTTACCGACGACCCCATTGCCAACGCACACACAGTTTTGGCTTTTACGCGGCATTTTAGCCGAGCAGACGTACTGAACGAATCTGTGGTTCCTGCCGATTATGGCAAAAAACAAATTGGGCATTTTGGGCTGTTTTCGAGACAAATGCGTGATACATTTTGGCGTAAAATAGTAAACGATTTAGACCATTTTGCCACCGAAAAAGTCAGATTTAATAACCCAGATTTACGCAAAACCAACATTTAAACTCATTTCAAAATGACCCAACCAGAACTCGTTATTTTCTTACAACAAAAATGTAATGGCGTTTCTGAAACTTTATTGCACGTTTCAGAAACTATGTTTTGGCACAAGCCTACCCCCGAAGCGTGGTCTATTGCCGAAAATGTGCAACATTTAGTACAATCGGCTTTGCCCGTTGTACGCCTACTGAACGCCCAGCGTCAAGTGCTTTTGGAGCGATTTGGCAAAACTACTGCTCCCTCGCGGAGTTATGAAGAAGTAGTGTTGGCCTACAAAACAGTGTTGGCCACGGGCGTAAAAGCATCGGGCAATTTTTTGCCCCAAATTGCCGAAGAAGCAGACCAAAAATCCTTGAACAATACTTTTGAACAGACCAACGCGGCATTGGTAGAATCAACAAGCAAATGGAGCGAGGCCGAACTGAACGAATACATTATTCCGCACCCTGTACTGGGGTCGCTAACTGTGCGCGAGATGCTCTACTTTACGGCCTATCACAACCAACATCACCACGAGAAAATAATGTTTCTAAGCAAACTACAATTCTAAAACCGCAAAACAGCTCATAACTCGCTTACCTTAAAACCATACACCAAAAAAATGGACACAACAACAATTCGCAAAAGTTACCTCAACAGCAGTCGGCGCGTAGCGGCAGCTTGCGTTGATATTTCGCAACAAGAAGCCACTTTTCGCCCCTACGACCAAGTCAATTCGTTGGTTTGGCAAGTAGGGCATCTGGTTTTTTTTAGAAATACAGTAATAAAATTGCTCAATCCTGCCGAAAAACTAAGCAGCCTTCCCAACGAAAAAGAACTTTTTGGCAATGGTTCGCAACCTGCCGAAGCAGCGGCCTATCCAGTCCTGAACGACTTGCTGCTGGCTTTTGAAACACGTGGACAACAAATAGCCGAGCTCCTCGAAAATGTTTCGCCTGAGCACTTAGCCGCCGAAAGCCCGTACAAAATACCCAGCCTCGGCAGCACCGTTGGCCAGCAAGTATTTAGTTTTTTGATACACGAAGCCAACCACTACGGCGAAATCAATTTGCTCAAAACCTTGAGCCATCGGCTACGAGCCGCGTAGCTCGGTACCTGTACCGTACAATAAATAAAGACTCCCAAAGTAGCTGACTATAAAGACTTTTTAGCTATTTTTGTGGTCTTATTTTTTTATATTTCTTTTATCCGTATTTACTTATGAAGCTGTCTGAGTTCAAATTCGACCTTCCTCAAAGCCTTATCTCTCTATATCCAGCTGAGCGTGGCGAAGCTCGCCTAATGGTAGTAAACCGTCAAACCAAAACAATTGAACACCGCAAGTTTGCCGATATTATCAGTTATTTTGGCGAGGGCGACACCATGGTACTAAATAATACCAAGGTTTTTCCAGCACGTTTATACGGCCAAAAAGAAAAAACGGGGGCCAAAATCGAAGTGTTTTTGCTACGCGAACTAAACCGAGAAATGCGCCTTTGGGACGTACTGGTGGACCCTGCACGTAAAATCCGGGTGGGCAACAAACTCTATTTTGGCGATAGCGACTTAGTAGCCGAAGTCATAGATAATACCACCTCACGCGGGCGAACTATTCGGTTTTTGTACGATGGCTCGCACGACGACCTCATGAAAGCCATCGATGGCCTGGGCGAAATGCCCCTCCCCCGCGAGATAGCACGACCCGTTGAAGACTTAGACCGCGAACGTTACCAAACTATTTTTGCCGAACACGTAGGTGCGGTGGCCGCGCCAACCGCTGGTACGCACTTCACAAAGGTAATTATGAAGCGCATGGAAGTAAAAGGCATCAAGTTTTCGCCCGTTACGCTGCACGTGGGCGTGGGTACGTTTAGGCCCGTGGACGTAGAAGATTTGACCAAACACAAAACCGATTCGGAGAATTATTTTATTGGCGAACAAACCGCCCAAATGGTAAATACTGCCCTCGACAATGGCAAGCGGGTGTGTGCCGTTGGCACTACTTCGCTAAAAGCCCTCGAATCGTCGGTGTCGGCCCATGCTCGTCTCAAACCCGTTGATGGCTGGACTGACCGTTTTATTTTCCCACCTTACGATTTTAAAATTGGCAATGCTTTGCTGACCAATTTGCATTTGCCAGAGTCTATTTTGTTGATGATGACCTGCGCCTTTGGTGGCTATGATTTGATTATGGAAGCCTACGAAACCGCCATTAAAGAGAAATACAAGTTTTTTACTTATGGCGATGCCATGCTTATTATTTAAACTGGTACCAATTGCTTAATAAAAAAGCCATAAATTGCTTAAAATGAGCAACTTGTGGCTTTTTTATTAATTAAAAAACGACCTCTTTCGTCAAAAACTATCATGCTTTTCGATTCCAATCAATTTGTTATTATTTTGGCGGGTGGCAGTGGTAGCCGAATGGGTGCAGCCATGCCCAAACAGTTTATTGAAGTGGCCCAGAAACCTATTTTGATGCACACCATTGCGCGTTTTTTTAGCTACTCAGCCAGTTTACAGCTTATTTTGGTACTGCCCGCCGCCGAAATACCCACTTGGAGGGCATTGTGCAAAAAACACCGTTTTAATGTGCCCATTGCATTGGTAGCAGGTGGCCAAACGCGGTTTCAATCGGTAAAAAATGGGTTGAACAGCATCGAAGCCAGCGAAGGACTGGTAGCAGTTCACGACGGCGTTCGGCCTTTTGTTACGCCGCAGCTCATTGCGCAAGGTTTTGCTGCGGCAGCCCAAAAAGGCGCGGCAGTAACGGCGGTAGCCCTCAAAGATTCGATGCGAATAGTAGAAGATGGACAGAATAAGGCCGTAAACCGAGCGGCGTATCGGCTCATGCAAACTCCCCAAACGTTTCGGCTCGATTGGCTGCGGCACGCTTTTGAACAGCCAGAGCAGCCTTTTTTTACCGACTGCGCCAGCGTAGCAGAACACGCGGGCTATGACATTACGCTCATCGAAGGGCTGTACGAAAACATTAAAATTACAACTCCCGAAGATTTGTTGTGGGCAACGGCATTTTTTCAGACTCAATTTGCCGCAAAAAAGTCGTAAAATTGCGTCATTACCTATGCATCTTGTATGAAACCGCGTCTTTCTGTTGAAGCATATACTGAAGGAATTTTAGCGGGCGTTCGGCCTGTGTTAAGCCGTGCTATAACGCTCATCGAAAGTACTTTACCAAGCGACCGCATCCTTGCCCAACAAGTATTAGAAAACATTTTGCCCCATACGGGTCGCTCCATTCGCATGGGTATTACGGGCGTGCCTGGCGTGGGCAAAAGTACATTTATCGAAATTTTTGGTGAACTAATTACCGCCCAACAAAAAAAACTGGCTGTTTTGGCCATCGACCCCACCAGTCAGCGGTCGCATGGGAGTATTTTGGGCGATAAAACGCGCATGGAACAACTGGCCCACAACCCGCTGGCTTACATTCGGCCTTCGCCGTCGGGAGGCGCATTGGGTGGCGTTACGCAAAAAACCCGCGAAACGCTTCTACTTTGCGAAGCCGCTGGTTTTGAGGTAATTATTGTTGAAACCGTAGGCGTGGGGCAGTCGGAAACGGCGGTAAAAGGCATGGTAGATTTTTTCTTATTGCTCATGCTGGCAGGCGCGGGCGACGAGCTGCAAGGCATCAAAAAAGGAATCATGGAAATGGCCGATGCCGTTGTGATAACCAAAGCCGACGCGCAAAACAAAACCGCCGCCCAACAAGCCGTGATAGAATACCAAAACGCACTGCACCTGTTTCCGATGGCGGCCAACGGCTGGCTACCGCGCGTTCTTACCTGCTCGGCTCTCCAAAACGAAGGCCTGCAAGACATCTGGAATTTGATTGTGAGCCACGACCAGCACACGAAAGCAAATGGGTTTCATCAAAAAAACAGGCAATTGCAGAACTTAGAATGGATGCACGGTTTTATTCGTCAAAAATTGGCAGAAGATTTTTACGAAAACGAAGCCGTAAAAAAAAGTTTGCCTTCTATTGAGAAATCGGTGCAAGCAGGAGAGCAACTGCCCACTCGAGCCGCACAATTGCTGCTTGATTTAAGAGCATAAGAGCAATTAGAAATGAATATAGACAAATACGTAAAGAGGGCAGTTGGAGCTGTATGAAACCGCACTGGCGACTTCGCACTGGCGTTTATTTTCGACTATTTGCATAAACCACGTACCTAATAGCAACAAAAAAGCCTCCGACTTTCGTTGGAGGCTTTTTTTCTACGTATCATTGGCTTCATTTGTTATAAACGTAAAGAGTTCACCCCAAAGGTGAACTCTTTACTTCGTTGATGATTGTGGCGGCTATCGAGTCGTCGCACCGCTACTTTCTCTGGGGTAAACCAAGTATTATTGGCTTCATTTGTTATAAACGCAAAGAGTTCACCTTTGGGGTGAACTCTTTACGTTGTTAATAATTGTGGCGGCTATCGAGTCG
>REAB01000069.1 GCA_004293645.1 Cytophagia bacterium
CCATTGTCAGTGTCCCCACTGACGATAATTGATGCCATTGTCAGTGTCCCCACTGACGATAATTGATGCCATTGTCAGTGTCCCCACTGACGATAATTATGGCAACCCAAACAATTGCGCTTGGCCTTTGTTTTTGGCCAATACAATGTAATGCTGATTGTTATTGGTTTTCAATTTTTTCATGCGTCTTACTTGGCCATCTACCACAAACCCCGACTCGGCGGGTTTTGTGGCCACAAAATCGCCCTTTCCGTTTCCTTTCAACAGCAAGCCACGGTTGGCATCGTAGCGGCCTATTTCGGGCAGTACGTCGAAAAAATTGCCCGTCAGCAACAAATCTTGCTTGCCGTCGCGGTCGTAGTCGGTGGCCACAACGCCAAAAATAGGCGACAACTGCGCCTCTGGTGGCAACAATTTCAACGCAAACTGCCACTTATCGCTGCCTTTTGGCGTGTTGTTTATGAGCAAGCACGTGTTTGGCTCATAAACGGTTCGTTTGAGGCTACCTTTGCGTTGTTCAATGCTAAACACCTCTTCCATACTGCGTCCCGCATAGTCTTTATGTTTCACAAATCGCTGTTTAACAACGGGTAATACCTTCTGCAAATCAGGTTTCAGCACCATGGGATAGCTTTTTCCGTCGGTATTATAGCACGCCATAATCTGCTCTACTGAGCCATTTCGGTCAAAATCATTGACGTATAATTCCGCAGGCTGAGCATCCGAAGCCACCATTTTGGTATTACGCCCCAAATTTCCCAGCACAAAATCCAAATCGCCATCATTGTCTATATCAGTAGATTCGATGCAATTCCACCAGCCATCGGTGCGTTTGAGCGTAGGTATCTCGTTCAAAATCAATTGCTTACCGTTTCTATTTCGATACACCAAAATAGGCATCCAGTCGCCTACCACTATCAAATCTTCAAAGCCATCGCGGTCAATGTCCGTCCAGCGAGCGTCGGTTACCATACCCAGTTGCTGGGCTTGTGGCATCAGTTTATCGGTTTGTTCGTTAAAAACCCCTTTGCCGTTATTGACCAACAACCTACTTTGCGGGCTACGCCCATACGCCCCCGACACCATACGACTACCCACAAAAAGGTCGTAGTCGCCGTCGTGGTCGAAGTCCGTAGCCACAACACACGCGCCGTTGTCGTACAGTTTTGGTAAATTTTGGCTCACCGTAAAATTACCTTTGCCATCGTTTAAGTACAAATAATCCAACAAGGCGGGGTTTTCGCCCACAAACTCATTGCCGCCCGTTGCCACGTACAAGTCAAGGTCTTTGTCGCCGTCGGCGTCAAAAAACGTGGCCGCAACTTCTTCTACGTTCGCATTTTTGGGCATTTGTGGGTTTTTCTGAAAAGTGCCGTCCGTTTTTTGCACAAAAAGCGCGTTGGCTTTGGTGGTTGCTCCGCCCAAATACACGTCGTCCAGCCCGTCGGCGTTTACGTCGCCCACGGCCAACGCTGGCCCCTGAGTTGAGTACATTTGTTTGAGTAAGCCATCGCGGTTGTAATCAACAAAATCGTTTTCTTGGTGCAAAAAATCCAGCTTTGTTTCATTGGTTATATCTTTAAAAACTGTTATTCGGTTAGTGGGCGCAGCGGGCCTCCAGCGCAAGTTAGCCTCCATTTGGTTCAATTTCAGTTCACCATCGGCTTTCACTTGGCGCAAGGTTTGTTGGGTGTCGTCGGGCCAAATTACCGTTACCGAATCAATGTCAGCGGCGTTTCCCAGTCCAAAAACCAAGTTTAAATCGCTCGACGATTGAAAACCCCGATTGGGCATTTGTTGCAAATACTGCGTACGCTCTTTTTGGTAAACGTAAACTTTTGCCCCAATGGCACTCGGATTCAAGCCTTTACCTTTGAGTTTTACGCGCAAAAAGTGCGTTTTAAGCTGTTCAACCGACTTATTCTTGTAAACGCCCAGCGGCGCATTGTTGTTGTTTACTACCAAATCCAAATCGCCATCGTTGTCCAAATCGCCATAAGCCGAGCCGTTAGAAAACCCTGGCTTTCCCAAGCCCCAGTTGGTGGATTTGTTTTCAAATTGCAAACCATCTTTGTTCCGAAATGCGTAGTTGGCAACGGGTGTTGAGTTAATCATGTCCACAAATTTGCGGTAATCAAACTTCATGCGGCCGTCTATCATGGCTTGAATATTTTTTTGGTCGGCCAAAAAAGCTACGTAGTCTTGGTCAGTTAGGTCTTTAACAATGCCATTGGCCACGAAAAGGTCTTTCTGGCCGTCGTTGTCCATGTCAAAAATCAACGCGCCCCAGCTCCAATCGGTGGCATAAACGCCCGCAAACTGGCCTATTTCGGTAAAAGCAGGCAGCAGCGCTTTGCCCCTACCCTCGCCTACCGCGTTTTGCGTTCCCTGGTTTAAATGCAGCATATTGCGCATATATTGGTGCCAATAGCCTTGTTTGAGTTTGTATTCGGTAATGTCGTAGCCTTCAAATACGGAGGTAGTTTTGAGCCGCGCATCGCTCTGCGGAAGCATATCGGTTACAAAAATATCCAGCAAGCCGTCATTGTTGATGTCGGCCATGTCAGCTCCCATCGAAGACGCGCTAATGTGGCTCATACTTGCCTCAAGCGACTCTTTAAAAGTGCCATCTCGCTGATTGATGTACAAATAGTCGCGCTCATAAAAGTCGTTTGAAATGTAAATATCAAGCCAATTGTCTTCGTTTACGTCGCCAATGGTAATGCCCAGCCCGAAGCCAATCAAACTACCATAAATACCCGCCTGCTCCGATACGTCGGTAAAAACAGGAGTTCCTGCACCAGCAACTGAGCGGCCATTGTTTCTAAACAACTTATCGCCACCCAATTTATCGCGCGAATTTCTGAAGTTTTGGTAGCCTAATTTATCAATCGGTGTAAAGCTATTGTTGAGCAAATACATGTCCAAATCGCCGTCGCGGTCGTAGTCAAAAAAGGCCGCGTGCGTCGAAAACCCACCGTCCACCAAGCCATATTCTTGGGCTTTTTCCACAAATTTTGGAACACCATCTGCACCCACACCCTGGTTGATAAACAGCTCATTGCCCCGCGAATCACCCTGAATATTACCCGAATTGCAAACGTAAATGTCCATCAAGCCATCGCCGTTTACGTCGGCAAAAGTAGCTCCCGTACTCCACGCTTTGGTGCCGCCCACTCCCGCTTTTTCGGTAACTTCCTCAAACTGCCACGGCGTTTTTGCGCCTTTATTGAGGTATAATTTATTTTGTTCAAAATTGGAAGTAGCGTATATATCGGCCCAGCCATCGTTGTTCACGTCTCCAATGGCCACTCCGCCGCCGTTATAAAAATTGCGGTAATTGAAAATATTGAGTTCTTGTTTTTCTAAAATACGATTCACAAAATCAATGCCACTTTGCTTACTCGGAATGGCTTCAAAAAGTGCTTCGTCGGTTGAGGTTGTAGCACAACCCACCAATGCACAAAAACATCCGATTAGCAACCCGTTTTTTATCATTTCTCTGTATATTACTGATTATCAATATATTATAAATGATTCAACAATAAAGTATCATTTTTTTAGCAGGCCGAAAGGCCTACCGACGAAGGACAAGACCGCCCGCGCGTGTATCCTAAAACGACTTTAAGATACCTCCTACGTCGTCGGCACGGTGCGCCGCTGCGATGACAAAATAATACTTTATTTAATACTCATTCCAAAAAATCCCCCTCTCCTTAAAAAGGAGAACGGGCAGGGGTGAGGTTACACAACTAACAAAAAAACGAGCGGGCAATAGTTGCCCGCTCGCCTAACCTACTGACCAGAAGCGGCCAATGAGAACTGTTAATTGTAACCTGGGTTTTGCGTCAAACCTGGGTTGGTATCACGACGCTGCTGTGGAATTGGGAACAACAAAGTCTTGGCACTACCTTCTTTCATAAAACGACTGGTAAATTTACCACCCACTTTGTTGAATTCGCCAAAGCGAACCAAGTCATTTCTACGCCATGCTTCCCAAGCCAACTCGCGGCCACGCTCGGCCAACATATTGTCGGGAGTCATTTGGGCAGCAGTCCAAGCAGGTACACCTGCACGCGCACGAATGGCGTTGAAATCAACCAAACCACCCGCTACGTTGCCCAAACGGAACAACGACTCGCCACGCATCAAATGTACGTCGGCCAAACGGAACATCGCCCAATCGTTGTCTTGGTCGTTTACGGTAGTCCCACGCTGAATTTCATACTTACCCAAACGTACGCCAGCACCTTGAAATTCTGGGTCGGCTGAGGTCATTTCATCTTTGGTCATGTTTGGATTGAAGTCCAAATCTTTACCATTGTCATCTTTCAACGGTTTGCCATCTGCCCCAAACTGAGGACCCGCAATAAACATATTGCGACGCACGTCAGTACTTGAGAACGAGTTGTAAAAATCGGCAATGGTACAAAAACCGTTCCATGGCTGGCCTGGAAGGTTGTAAGTACTTTGACTTTGGTAATGCAACGTACGCATGTGAATGTTCATTCCACCCGCTTGGACACGGTCGAAAGGAAGAGCCCAGATATTTTCACCAGAAACTTCATTCCTCACTGCGAAGTTAGACAAATAAGCAGGCTCCAATTTGTACTTTCCTGAATTGATAACTACGTTACAAGCGTCAATACATTTTTGCCACTCGGGGGCACCTTTGTAAACGCCCGCATTTAAGTACAGTTTAGCCAAAATAGTTTGAGCTGTCAACTTGTTAATGCGTCCATAATTGGCACCACCCACTACGTCGCTCAAGTTTGGCATTGCTTCCATCAATTCTTTTTCGATAAAAGCATACACTTGGGCGCGGGGTGTGGTAGTAGCCGATCCTGTACTCTTTTCAGTAATAAGGGGTACATTACCAAAATAATCTATTGCCAAGAAATAGTAAAAAGCACGTACTGCGCGCAACTCGGCAACGGCGTTGGTGTTGCCCGCCACTTGGGTAATCAGCTTGTTGATGGTACCAACACCACCCTCATAGATGAAACCCCACATATCGTTGATGGGGCCGTGAGTAGTAGTCCAAGCGTGGCGGTTGTAGTTCAACCAGTTGCCACCATCGTACCAGTCTTTACCACGCGTAGGCACCAAACCCACGTCGGTTACTACTTCGGCATTGTGCATGTGCCACGTGTAGTCGCGCATTCTAGAATAGGCTGGGCCCAGAAGTGCGGCCAGTTGGCCTGGCGTATTACCAAAGCCCTCAGTGGGTACAACTCCAAAAGCCTGCTCGTCTAAGTTAGTACAAGAGGCCAACGCAAGCACTCCTGACAAAGCAAGGTAAGCGAATGTCTTTTTCATTTTGTTCATGATTAAATTTTTGTGATTACAATACAAAAAACAGTATGTTGATATACGATGTTTAGAAAAATTTAGATTTTTTTTATTTTTCTAAACATCGTTTTTTTTAAAACGATAGGTTGAATCCTACTTGGAAACCGCGAGCGCGTGGAAACTGCTGCTTGGTATAAATAGCAGCCGTTAAATTACCTGTATTCATTTCAGGGTCAACACCTTTAAATTTGGTCAATACAAATAGGTTGTTGCCAGATACATATACTTGCGCACGACTCAATACCCCTTTGCCAGGAATTTGGTAAGCCAAACGGAAGTTGGCCAAACGTACAAAGCTACCGTCTTCTACAAAGTAGTCAAATGCACCCGTGCGGGTATCGCGGATGGGTGAGTTGATTGCTTCTTTGAGGGTATTTTCGGCGGGGAAACGGTTAATCGGGTTGATGTACAGCATCCGCTCAGTATTGAATATTTTATTGCCAAACTGACCGTTCAACATGAAACTCAAAGACCAATTTTTGTAACTAAAATTATTGGTCAAAGCAAGCGTTAGAGATGGATTTGGGTTGCCAACAAAAGTACGGTCTTTGTCGTTTTCGCTTATTTTACCGTCGCCATCAATGTCTTTGAAAATATACTGACCTTTGTCGTCAATACCTTCAACCACGGCACCCCAAAAAGCACCCACTGGATACCCCTCTCTGATGATAGAGAAAGGTACGGCAGATGTACCACGGGTAGCCGCACCTAAGCCGCTAAACAAGAAGATAGACTCCGAGGCAATCAAATCTCCTTTTGACAGCGAAGTGGCCGTATTTTTGAGCGTTGATAGGGCCAAAGTTGCGTCATATCGAAAATCGCCTTTGTCAATAATGCCCGCATTCAAACTTAGTTCTAAACCTTGGTTACGCATAGAAGCCACGTTTGCCAAAATGGTGGAAACGGGTGCTCCAACTTGAGCTGCAATACTGTACAACATATCAGAGGTATTGCGCACGTAATAATCCAACGAACCAGTAATGCGATAATTCAACAACGAAAAGTCGATACCTCCACCGTAACTGGTATTAACTTCCCATTTCAAATTGGGGTTTTCATTCTGAAACGGGCCGTACGAAGGCAACCAGTTGCCGTTGTCAAAGTAGCGACTTCCTGCGCCTAATAATGCCAACGAGGTGTAAGGAGCAATACCTTCTGAATTTCCTGTTTGGCCATAATTAACGCGGAGTTTCAAGTTATTAACAGTAGGATTTCCTTTCAAGAAAGCCTCTTCAGAGAGCGTCCAGCCAACCGAAGCCGATGGAAATAAACCCCATTTGTTGTTCTTGCCAAATTTGGTGGAGCCATCGCGGCGTACTGTTACGGTAGCAAAATACTTGTTGTCAAAAGAAGCAGTACCACGACCAAAGAAAGAAATCAGTTTGGAGTTGCCTTGATAAGAGAACACGGCATCGTTGGCACGTTGGCCCAATGACACGCCCGCACCTGCACCCAAGTTATTGTAAGACAACCCGTCAGTAATAAAGTTGTTGTTTTGCGCGCCAAACCCTTGGTACGTTACATCTTGGTAAGAATAACCACCCAATACACCAAAGTTGAGTTTATCAATGGTTTTGTTGTAGTTCAAAGTAAATTCCAACAAATTATCGGTGGTTGGTGGCAAACCATTACCATTGGGGACACCAGAATCAGTACCATTCAAACTTTGACGCCCAATACCATTTTGGGCTTCCGCACCTTTTGGAATACGCGAAGTGTAAGAAGTACCTCTCTGCGCTACGCCCTTCGTTGCGGCATTTACGCCAACTATCAAATCGTTGGTAATGCTGTACTTCATGTTCACATTGGCCAAATACTCCAAATCGTCCGATTTATTGACCGTCTGTTCCAAACGTGCTACTGGGTTGAAGATTGAGAACTCGCCCAAACGCTCAAAATAACGCGATCCTGCCACAATACCACTGGCAGTTTGGAAGGCTGGATTGTCGGTATAAATGGGGTCGGTAGGCAAGTTGGTGATGGCAAACGTAAAAGCATCATAATTAGCAAAGTTACGCTTGCTGTTTATCAACGACAGACTACTGGCTATTTTTAACTTACCATTCATGGCCACTTGGTCAACGTTAATACGCGCACTCAAACGCTCCAAACCAGACGTTTTTATCAAACCTTGTTGGTTTAAGTAACCAACCGAGGCGCGGTAGCTGAAATTTTCGGTACCGCCACTGAAGCCTATGTTGTGGCTTTGTATCATGGCACGCTGGGTGATGGTCTTAAACCAGTCGGTATTGGCTCCTTGGTCGTTGGGAAGCGTGAAGCCGAGGGTTTTGGCATCGGCGCGGTAATCGTCGGCGTTTGTGTAGTAGGCTGGTGCTTTGGCTACCACATCAAAACCCGCAAACGCATTGTAATCTACCGAAGCCTTGCCACTCTTACCGCGCTTGGTCGTAACCAAGATTACGCCATTTGAGGCACGCGCACCATAAATAGCCGCCGAAGAGGCATCGCGCAACACATCAATCGAAGCAATGTCATTTACGTCAATGTTTTGAATGGGTACACCCGGCACGCCATCAATTACGTAGAGTGGGTCAGAACCAGCCGCCAACGAGCCAATGCCGCGCAAACGCACCGTTGGGGCAGCGTTGGGGTCAGAACCCGTTTGGTTGATGGTCAAACCAGCTACTTTACCTTGAATGGCCGAAAGTGGGTTGGCAATTACGCCCGCATTAAATTCTTTGGCCGATACACTTGACACCGTACCCGAAATTTCTTTGCGCTTTTGGCTACCATAACCTACTACCACTACTTCGTTCAACACTTGGTTGTCTTCGGCCAGCGTTACGTCAATTACACTGCGGCCACCCACGGCCACTTCTTGCCCTTTGTAGCCTACAAAACTGTAAACCAAAGTAGCGTTTTCTGGAACAGCAATTTTATAATTACCGTCCACGTCGGTGTTAGAACCGCGCTGCGTACCTTTCACGGCAATACTCACGCCAGGCATACCCGTGCCACTTGCGTCTTTTATTTTACCGCTTACTTGTTTGTCTTGCGCCCACGTACTCAGCGTCAAAACCGAGAGGAGCATGGTTAGCAGCGAACTGCCCACCACGTGTCGAAGCCGTGCGGAAACCGCCCAGCTTGGGAAGGAATAATTCATCATAGGTTGATAAAAAATGGTTGATATTATTTTTTTTTATCGCTCCATATCACACTCAGTGTAATCATCTAACAATCAAGCAAAAGTAGTACTTAATTGAGAAGTTATTGTAAGTACAATACAAAGCGGTCGGCAAATTACAACAATAAATTTTAATAATGCAAATTTTGAAAAATCAAAAAATTGGTTTAGAGGAGAATAAACAAAAAAGGCGACAAAAAATGGTCGCCTTTTTCAAGAAAAAATGGAGTTTGTGTTACGCTTCGGCTACTTCGGGAGCCAACACGTGAACGAAGGGCTTGTTGTCGCGGCCACGGCTAAATGTTACGACTCCGTTGGCCAATGCAAACAGCGTGTGGTCGCGGCCTACGCCTACGTTGCGGCCTGCGTTGTAGCGCGTACCACGCTGACGCACAATGATGTTTCCAGCTATTGCGGGCTGGCCACCAAATAATTTAACGCCTAAGCGTTTGCTTTCCGATTCGCGTCCGTTTCTTGAACTACCTACGCCTTTCTTGTGTGCCATTGTCTTTTATTGTTTTATGGTTTGCAGCTTGTGGTTTGATGGTAAAACCAAGAACGCACAAAACTAAATGATTTTGGGTTGTTCTCTTAAAGGGCAATGCCTTCAATACGAATTTTGGTAAACGACTGACGGTGTCCGCGTTTCACTACGTATCCCTTGCGGCGTTTTTTCTTGAAAATGATTACCTTCTCGCCTTTGAGGTGCTCTAAGATGGTAACTGACACACTGGCACCGTTTACCGTCGGTGCGCCTACGCTGATGGTTCCTTCGTTGTCCACCAACAATACTTTACTAAACTCGAGCGCAGCGTTCACGTCTCCCTCCAAACGATGAGTGAAGATTTCGTGACCCTTTTCTACTTTAAATTGCTGCCCCGCGATTTCTACGATTGCGTACATGATTTTTGTAGTTAAAACAGATGAATTGAAAATGAGGGGGCAAAGGTATGATTTTCAAGCGTTTTTCCCAAATTTTTTGCTTATTGTTTTTGAAATATGTGTTGTTTATGAAACCACTTGGCAGCTGGGGCAAAAATAAGTAGCGCGACCACCCACGCGGCTGTGAGCTACTGGCACCAAACCACACGGGCAAAGTAAGTGCCTGTCTGGCTCATTATAGGGAGAGTCAGCCCATTGACGGGCGTGAATAATGAAGCCCGTGGGAAAAAGCGCGTAGTTAGACTCGTGCTCAATGGCCGTTTGTAAGACCAAAAGAATAGCCGCGTGGATATTCTTGACTTCTTGCTCGGTGAGTAGGTGGCTCAACTGTTCGGGATGAATCTTGGCCTGAAACAACACTTCGTCAACAATCCAGTTGCCAATGCCTGCCACGGTGCTTTGGTCGAGCAGCACGGGTTTGATGGGACTTTTGCGCTTGCGGAGTTTTTGGGCTAACTCTTCTGTGCTTATTTCCAGGCCATCGGTTGCTATTTTTTTTACTTTCAGAAAGTCGTCTACGCTTTCGACCAAGCCTACGCGCTCAAATTTTCGGGGACAAATAAAGCCCAAATTGAAGCCACCACGAAAATGAAACACGATGCGGGCGTGGCGCGGACGGTCGAGCGAGGCGTGATAATAGGCCAAGTCGCCCGTCATTCCAAAGTGCATCCGAACAATGGGCGCGCCGTCGGTATAAACAAAAAGATTTTTGCCCACGCGCTTGGTGGCCGTAAAAGCGCGCCCCACGAGGGCTTCGGTAAGGGAGGCGTAGTCGGTAGTGAGCAGCTTGGTGTCTTCCACGTCAATGGCCTCAATGGGCTGACCCAGTGCTGTTTGCTCCAAATAGCGGCGGTAATTTTCAACTTCGGGTAGCTCGGGCATTGTTTTATATTCCAGCTATTTTAAGGAGGCTATCCAATTCTTTTTCTTCCAAATCTTCTTTTTCGCTTTTGCCTAATATTCATGTTGCTTTCTATTTTACTCGTTCTTCTTCTCGCATTTCTGCTAAAAGCGCCTTTGCCATTTGTAACTTCGTTTTCCCCTGCTGGTGTAATTCTACTTCATTCAACGCCGATTTAAGACCTTCGGTCTGTTCCAACTGCCCGGAGGGAGGCGTAAATTCTTCAACGGTTTTGGTTTCTTTTACTTCAACAAAATTAAACGATTTGAGCAGGCGCATAAAAAACGAATACTCGCGGTCGGGGATAGTGAGCGTGATTTGTTTCATAGTCGTAAGTTGTTTTATTCCATCACTTTGGGAACTCTAAAAAAGGTGTCGTCTTTCACGGGCGAATTACGCAGGGCTTGGTGGCGGGCGAGTTGCGACTTGGGCGCGTCGTCGCGCAGCACGTTTGTTTCGGGCGCAATGTGCGTGAGCGGCTTCACGTTGGTGGTGTCCAGTTCGTTGAGCTGCTCCATCCACGACAACACGCTTTCCATGCTTGCCAACAAAGCCACTTCTTCTTCGGGTTTTACTTCCAATCTTGCCAAGTGGGCAATCTTTTGGAGGGTTTCTTTTTCTATTTTCATGTCGTAAAATTACAATTCTATCCAGACTTTCCCGACATTTTGCCCCGACAAATGATAATCAATGGCATCAAAAACTTGTTCGATGCCCTTAAAACGGCGTTCGTCGAGCTTTACTTGCAGCAAACCCGCGTGATACCAAGCTAAAATACGGCGGCTGGCATCGTCTTGAAATTCAGGATAAAGGGCATTTTGAAAACAACGAATTTGAGCTGCTTTCCAATAAATTTGGGTGTAAATACGGGGCGATGTTACCAATTCGGGTAGTTCGGGGCGACCCATGTCAGAAGCATAGCCCGACACCACCACACGCCCCCGCACGGCCAAGTGGTTGAGCAAGGTGTCGAACAAAACGCCGCCTACGGTGTCGTAAATCAAATCTATGCCTTTGGGTGAAAATTCTTGCAAAGCTTGGCCTACATTTTCTGTTCTGTAATCAATGATGGCATCGCAACCCAATTGACGGAGAAATGCCACTTTGTGCGCCCCGCCGCAAATACCCACCACGCGGCAGCCGCGCATTTTGGCAAACTGCACCACAAACTGCCCCAAACCACCCGCCGCCGCCGTAACGGCCACCGTTTCGCCGTCTTTGAGTTGCCCCACTTGCTCCAATGCCACCAAAGCCGACACCGCCGTGGGGCGCAAGGCTACGTATGCGGGGTGCAGGGCAGGAATTTGCCACACCTTGTCGGCGGATTCGGTTTGATACTCGCGGTAAGACTGGGTGAAGCGTGTGGTAGAAACAAAATGACCCACTTTTAGGTTTTCAACGCCTTGACCCACGGCCACGACCACGCCCACCGCCTCCACGCCCAAATCGAAAGGTGGATTGATGAGGCGGTAAGGCAGTTCGTCGCGCACCACGGCGCGGTCAAAAAGGGCATTGATACCCGCAAAACGGTTCCGAATCAGGACCTGCCCTGCGCTTGGCAAAGCCACGTTTTCGGCAACTATTTCGGCTCCCGCTCGAACGGTTTCGGCCAGTTGATGTACCCTAATTTTGCGCGAAATTAAAACAGACACGAGTGGTTTAGGCTTTGGGGTGAGCTTGTTTGTAGATTTTTTTGAGTTTTTCGATGGAGTTGTGCGTATAAACTTGCGTGGCGGCAAGGCTGCTGTGCCCCAACAAATCTTTGATGGAGTTGAGGTCGGCTCCGTTGTTGAGCAAGTGCGTGGCGTAGGTGTGGCGCAACACGTGGGGACTTTTTTGTTTCAAAGACGTAACCACGCTGAGGTATTTTTTTACAATGCGCTGAATCAGAATGGGATAAGCTGCCTCGCCTTTGTCGGTCAAAATGAGGGTTTCGGCGGTGGCCGTCGGAAAAGTTTCTTGCCTAAGTTGTTGGTAAACCTGAATGAGCTGCGTGAGGTTGCGATGAACTGGAATAAGGCGCTCTTTGCTGCGTTTGCCCATTACCAAAATGGTTTGTTCGTACACATTTACGTCTTCAATTTTCAAACCCAACAACTCCGACAGTCGCACACCCGTGCCGTAAAGAAGCTCCAACGTGAGGCGGTCGCGCAAGCCCGCAAAATCGTCAGAAAAGGTTACTTCTTCAAACAGCACTTGTAGGGTTTTTTCTTCCACAAACTGGGGTAATTTTTTGGGTGTTTTCAGAGCTATTACGCGGCTCATTGGATTGACAACCAGCGCTTTACGTTTTACCAAAAAGCCAAAAAAAGAACGCAACGTGGCCAACTTACGATTGACGCTCCGATTGATGGTGCCGCCTTCTACCAAGCTCACCGCCCACGACCGAATTTGCCTAAAACTGGCTTGTTCGGGCGGGGTTTTGGCGGGCGTTTTTTCTAAAAATTCGGTAAACTGCGCCAAATCGCTGCGATAGGCCGTAACGGTGTGCGGACTGAGGCGTTTTTCAAAAGCAATATGTTGTAAAAATTGCTCTATCACAAGGTTCTGATTCGGAGGTTGCGGTACAAAATAGGGTCGCTGTGGTCTTGCAGGGCTATTTTTCCTTTGGCGTGGGGCGTGGCATACGCCCATTTGGCAAATTTACTTTTGGCCAATTTTTCTTGCCAATCGGCACTGCCGTACTCGTATTCTACCACTTTTACGCCGTTGAGCCAATGCTCCACGTGGTTGTTGTTCACGATAATTTTGCCTTTGCTCCATTCGCCTGGCGGTTTGGCGGCTTTTTGGTTGGGCGGATACATATCGTAATTAGCCCCCGTTTTTTGTTTGTCGTTGATGCTCACCATTTTACCGCCATCGTTGAAGGGCGGGTAGCCCTCGTCGTCAATAATTTGGTATTCGGGGCCGGCATAATAACTGGGGTGCTGGGGGTCTTCGATAACTTTGTAAATAACGCCACTATTGCCTTTGGGCGAAGTTTTAAACTCAAATTCAAATTCAAAATTTTCGTATTCATCGTTGGTTACTAAGTCGCCGCTTTTGCCGTGGCTCATCAGCGTTCCGTCCATGGCCATCCAGCCACTTACGGTCGTTTTGTTGTAGCTGTGCCAACCGTTGGTGGTTTTGCCATCAAAGAGTTTTTTCCATTTGCTTGGCTTGGTGGCTTGTGCCGATGTTGCCAACACCAAAATAGCAAGTGTCCATTTTATTGGTAGGTTTTTCATTAAAAAGGGGGCATCCTTCACGGAAATAAAAAATAGGTATTTTAAATCATTGACATTCAATTGTTTACAAGCCAAAGTGTCAACTACTTTTTAATGGTTATGAAGGATTAAAGATAAAAATCTGAGTAGCGGTTGATTTACTCAAATTTAACAAAATAAAATACAAAAGGCCAGAGCTTTGCCCTGACCTTTTGCACCTGTTCAATCAAGTGGGGTTTTTTGAAGTTATTTTTTGTCGTCTTCGCCGCTAAATAGGTTAGAGAAGAAACCTTTTGCTTTTTCGATGGCTTCGCCTGCTTCTCCTTTCAAGTCTTCAAATTTTTCTTGGGCTTCGCCTGCCAGCTCTTGGGCTTTAACTTTGGCCTCGGCAAATGCTTCTTCGGCATCGCCTTTGAGGTCTTCTACCTTGGCGGCGGCTTCGGCTTTGAAGGCTTCTACATCAACGCTTTGCAATTTTTCTGTAATATCACTTTTTAGTTCGGCAAATTTTTCTTGGGCTTCGCCAGCCAATTCCTGCGCTTTGGCTTTGGCTTGTTCGGCGGCATTTTTTAATTGATCTTCCATTTTATTTGATCGTTATGGTTTTGTGCTTTTGTTCCAACACCTGCCACAAAGTTAAATTATTACAGCGTAATTTTGCACCGTTCAAGTGTTTAATTTTTACCCAAACACACTGCCAAAACCATCTTCGGTTGTTTTTGGTTATATTTTGGTGTTTGCTGCTTTACTAAACCAACCAATGCGCCTAAGTACTTGAATTTGAATTAGTAAATTGTTAATTTTGCACAAAACTTACTCGTATCTTGTCATAACCTTAAAAATAGCGTATAAAAGTGGATATTTTCGAGAAATTAAGAAGTAACAAAGGCCCTATTGGTACGGCATCAATGGCCCTCAACGGCCACCACTATTTTACTTTTCCCAAATTGGAAGGTGAACTTGGCCCGCACATGCAGTTTATGGGAAAGCCCGTTTTGAACTGGAGTTTGAACAATTATTTGGGACTGGCCAACCACCCCGAAGTACGCCAAGCCGACGCAGAGGCATCGGCGAAGTGGGGTTTGGCATACCCAATGGGCGCGCGCATGATGTCGGGAAACTCCGATTTGCACGAGCTTTTTGAGAAAGAACTGGCCGAATTTGTGGGCAAAAAAGACTCTTTTCTCCTCAATTACGGCTACCAAGGCATTATGTCGGTCATTGAATGCGTGTGCGACCACCGCGACGTGATTGTGTACGATGCCGAGTCGCACGCTTGTTTGATAGACGGCATTAGACTGCACAAAGCCAAAATGGGCGAATATTACAAATTCAATCACAATGACATGGCGAGCCTCGAAAAAAACTTGGAACGCGCCACCAAAATGGCCGCCCAAAAAGGCGGAGGTATCTTGGTCATTACCGAAGGCGTGTTTGGAATGTCGGGCAAAGTTGGCGATTTGAAGGCCATTGTTGAACTCAAAAAGAAATTTGATTTTAGATTGTTGGTGGACGATGCCCACGGCTTTGGCACCATGGGCGAAACGGGCGGCGGCGTAGCCGAAATGCTGGGTGTAACCAAAGATGTGGACCTTTACTTCTCTACTTTTGCCAAATCTATGGCTGCCATTGGTGGCTTTGTAGCCTCCGACGATGAAACCATCATTATGTATTTGAAATACAATATGCGTTCGCAAATCTACGCCAAAGCCCTCCCGATGCCTTACGTGGAAGGTGGCCGCAAGCGTTTGGAACTCATCAAGAAGCACCCTGAACTGCGCGAAAAACTTTGGACTGTGGTAGCGGCACTCCAAAATGGCCTGCGTGAACGCAATTTTAACATCGGCGAAACGACCTCACCCGTAACGCCCGTATTTGTGCAAGGTATTGAAGGTGGTTTGCCAGAAGTAACGATGGTGGTACGCGATTTGCGCGACAATATGGGCATTTTTTGCTCTATCGTTACGTACCCCGTTGTTCCAAAAGGCCAGGTTATTTTGCGCATTATTCCTACTGCATCTCATTCCCTCGAAGACGTAGAACGCACGCTCAATGCTTTCAGTACCATCAGAGAGCGCATCGAAACTGGTTTTTATCGTGCAAACTTGGTCGTACCCGAATATGTGTAGGTGCCTTCATTTTACCGTTAAATAAATTATTCTACACCCGAGCTACATTGTTGCTTTAATTTGAATGCCGACTGCTTCGCTATAGTAGTCGGCATTATTTCTGTTTTAACCAAATCTTGATGTCTGCTGAAAATCGAACCGCGCTGGTAGTGGGTGCAACAGGGCTTATTGGAAACCTTGTTGTGGAAGAGTTGCTCCGTTCAAATAAATATACTCAAGTAAAAGTATTGGTGCGCAAACCACTTTTGCAGCAATGCCCCAAACTTATTTCCACTGTTTTTGATTTTGACACGCCAGATATTTCGCTCATCAAGGCCGACGATGTGTATTGTTGCCTTGGCACTACCATGAAAAAAGCAGGTTCAAAAGCGGCGTTTTACAAAGTAGATTACACATATCCTTACCAAATAGCCCAAGCAGCGCAGGCCAACGGAACGAAACGGTTTGCCATTGTTACAGCAATGGGGGCCAACAAAAGTTCGCTGGTTTATTACAATCGCGTAAAAGGAGAGATAGAAGATGCCTTGAAAAAACTAAACTTTGAGGCTTTGCTCCTATTTAGACCATCTTTGCTGCTGGGCAACCGCTCCGAACAACGCTGGGGCGAGCAAATGGGCGAGTCGGTTATGAAGCTATTCAAACCGCTGATACCCGAAAAATACCAAGCCATAGAAGCCAGTAAAGTAGCCAAAGCGATGGTACTCATTACAACCAGTAACGTAAAGGGTAACATCGTTTACGAATCGGATGTGTTACAAGAATTTTAAGAAATGGCTGCTTTTATTCGCCCTGCCTGCGCCGGTGACCTTCCAATCGTTTATCAGTTTGTTTGCGAACTGGAAAGCCAATTATTTGATTTAGAGATATTTAAGTGCATTTTTTTAAATAACATTCAGCACCCCGACCGCCATTATTTGGTGGCGTTTGAGCAAGACCAAGCCATTGGCTACGGCAGCATTCACGCGCAAGAGTTGCTCCATCACTGCGGTAAAGTAGGCGAAATTCAAGAAATGTACGTTGTGCCAGAAAGCCGAAGCTTGGGCGTTGGCAAACTGCTGGTTGAGGCCCTGATTGCCATTGCCCAACGTGAGCAATACGTAAACATAGAAGTAACTTCCAACAAAAAACGGGCCGACGCGCACCGCTTTTATGTTCAAAATGGTTTCGCCGATTCGCACCTCAAATTTGTTCGCCAACTCATTTAACCCCATCGGTGCATTTTGTCATTCCGACGTAGGAGGAATCTTTTTAGCCTGTCAATGCAGATTTCTACTATCGTCGGAATGACAAAAATGATGTTCGTAAGTAGCTCGTAAAGTTTCCTCAAAAGACTTCAAAACAACAATTTAAGTACTTACTCGTAATTGTTTGTAATTACAGTAATTTGTTGTAATTACCTGTTTATCAATTTGTTATTACCAAATTACCCTTTATTACAAATCAAAAATAATATAAACTATTTCTGCCCAACTACTTACTTCGCTAAATTTGTGGTTTAAAATCGTTTTCGATGTCGCTTCCCAAATTGTTTTATGTCTGCATCAACAATGGTTCAGACACCCGTATTAATAAAGAAATCAAGACTTTATCTCGGTATTTTGAGGTGTATTATTTGGGAATTGGCTCCGATGAAAGTACCGCATTTGTAAAGCCTTTTTGCAAAGAGTTTTGGCTCATAAAAGGCCACCACAAGCAGATTTCTACGCTAATGAAGTATTTTTTGAGTTTCATAAAATACTTTTTCTCGCACAAATTTGCCAGTATTCACGTTATTAATGAGCAATTGTTGTTCATTTTCTTTCCCTTTTTGTGGCTCAAAAAACACCAAGTAGTAGCCGACATTTTTGATTCCATTTTCTTACGCAGTTCGAGCTACGCGCTCCGTACGCTTCAAAAAGTAGTTTACGCACTACCCAAGCGCATCATTGTTACCGACGACAACCGCAAAAACTTGGTATCTCAGTCATTTCACAACAAATTGGTGGTGGTCGAAAATTACCCGTATCGTTTTGAGGCTGTTCAACCCAAAATCGCTGCCAATGACGAACTGCTTATTTTGTACAGCGGCTCTTTGGGCATCACCCGTGGCACCAATTTATTGGCTCGTTTGGTGGAGTTGTCGCCAAAAGTACAAATTTGGATGGTAGGCTGGCTCTACGACGAACCCACGCGCACGTTGAGCCAACACCCACAAGTAAAAAATTGGGGGGTAGTAACCCAGCAAGAATCCATGCATTTGGCCTCACAATGCGACTATATTTTGTCGGTTTATGAACCCATCAACGACAACAATCTCAACGCCAGCCCCAACAAAATTTATGATGCCGTGCAAGCTCAAACGCCCGTTATTATAAATCGAGAAGTGAAAATTGCGGATTTTGTAGAAAAAAATAAACTGGGCTACGTTATCGAAAGTTTTTACGAAAAAGACCACGCAGCCTTGCTTCAAAAATTAATAGCCCAAAAAAAGCAGTTTGTTTTTGACCAAAAAATACAAAATGCCTACACTTGGGAGGCAATTGAAGCAAAATTGGTAGCGGCGCACCAATAATTTTTTGCAATTTTGTGGCTCATTTCCTGACACTCACCACACTAATATGAAACATTTTCTTTCGGTTTACGACGCACCTTCCATTTCAGAACTTGTTCAAGAAGGTATTCGCCAAAAACAAAATCCGTTTGCCGACGCGCACTTGGGCAAAAACAAAACCATTGGATTGATTTTTTTTAATTCGAGTCTTCGTACGCGCCTAAGTACCCAAAAAGCCGCCCAAAACTTGGGAATGAACGTAATGACGATGAACGTAGGCACCGATAGCTGGGGCCTCGAAATGCAAGATGGCGTAATAATGGACGCGACCAAAGCCGAACACGTCAAAGAAGCCGCTGCCGTAGTGGGGCAATACTGCGACATCATTGGCATTAGGGCTTTTGCCGAACTCCAAGACCGCGACAAAGATTATGCCGAACAAGTGCTGCAACAATTTAAAAAATACGCGGGCGTTCCCATCGTAAACTTGGAGTCGGCTACGCGCCACCCGCTGCAATCGCTGGCCGATTGCATTACGATTGAAGAACTTAAAACCACGATACGCCCAAAGATTGTTCTTACTTGGTTGCCTCATTTTAAGCCACTTCCGCAAGCAGTTGCCAATTCTTTTTGCGAGTGGGTCAATCGAATTGAAGCCGATTTTGTGATAACACACCCCGAAGGCTACACGCTTGCACCCGAATTTGCGGGCAATGCCCAAGTAACCAACAACCAAGAAGAAGCACTCAAAAATGCTGATTTTGTGTATGGAAAAAACTGGTCTTCGTATGCCGAATATGGGCAAGTTTTGACCCAGCAATCGACTTGGATGATGACCAAACAAAAAATGGATTTGACCAACAATGGTAAATTTATGCACTGCCTGCCCGTGAGACGTAATCTCAAAGTATCTGACGATTTATTGGATTCTGAGGCTTCGGTAGTGATTCAACAAGCAGGTAACCGCGTGTGGGCTGCTCAGGCAGTTTTGAAAGGTATTTTAGAAGGCTAACAACCTACTCTTTCTCTATTTCAGCGTTTTCTAAGATGTAGTTTAGCTCGTAAATATTGTCGGCATTGAGGCGCATTACGCCCTTAAAAGTATGCCGCTCGTCGGTTTTAAATTTACGGTTGCTCTTCTTAAATTTTAACGACACCACCGACTCTGGGCCTGCTCCGCCACAAAAAAAGCAAGCACTAAAAGGAAACGCCGACAGCGCGTAGAGGTTAGATTCCATGTCAATTGGCAACACATAACCCGCCAAAAGCACTTCTTTCCCATTCAATTTGTTGATATTCGGCCCAAAAGTGGGGTACAACATATAAACCGATTCTTCGGGATACCACTTCTTTTTGAATGTTACGTCGCGCAACGACTCCCACGTAATTTTAACGGGATTGGCCGAGGTCAAAGGCCGATATTTAAACTTATCTACACCCTGCTTGGACACAAAAGAAGTAAAAGAAATGGCAACCAACGCCAGCAACAATACAATTCGGGGCTTCATAATTTGATTGGGTTTCCTTAAAAAGAATACAAAATTACAGACCGTTATGTTCCATTTTTACGGCACCAATACGCGGTCTATGACGTGAATAATACCGTTGGTAGCCATCAAATCGGTTTGTACCACGTTGGCAAGTGCTGCCGAACCGCTGCCTTTGAGCGTAACGGCCTTGGTGGCAGGCACTACCGTTACTGCTACCGAACGCCCACTATCGAGCATGGATAAATTGGAAGTGCCAAGCGTACCCGTAAAATAACGACCCCTGGTGATGTGGTACAACAAAAAACTGTTTAAGGTCGCGGCGGGCAGGCGGTCTATGGCTGTCTTGCTCAAACCTGCTGCTTCCATGGCTTTGTTGTTGGGCAAAAAGAAACTAAACACTTCTTGCCGATTGTTGAGCTGCCCCAAAAGCGGGTTGATAGGCATGAGTTTGAGCGCACGGTCTAATGCTGCCCATGCCAAACTCAGTTCTGGATTATTGCGTATGGTGGCGTTCCAGTCGCCCGTGGGCACCGACAAAACCCTATCTACACCATGCACCACGCCGTTGGTGGCCTCCAAGTCTGCTTTCACTGCCCGCGAATTATTGATAAAAACAACACCGTCTAATTTAGACAAATAGGCCGTGCTGGTGTCAGAAAAAGTTTTGGTTGGATAATTAAGGCCCGCCGCAAAATCTTTGACCAACGTTTTTTTGCGCAACAAATGATACTGAATAATGCTCCGCACTTGCCCAACTGGCAAGGTCGTAACGGCTGAGGCATCGGCAAACCCCGATGCTTTGAAGGCAGCGTTGGTGGGTGCAAAAAAAGTAAATCCATAACTAGTTTTAAAAGCATCTGTCAAGCCCGCGTACGAAATAGCGGCGTTCAAGATGCTAAAATCTTCGTCTTGCACCAGCACATCAGATATGCTTTTGGGCTGCGGTTCGTCGCGGCGGCAGCCCAACATGGTGGTCAAAATTAAGGCAATGATTGCGGTGAATTTTCTCATTTCTTGTGTCAATTAAGCAATTGTTACAACGCGCAATGCCGCCCAAAATTGGCGATTGGATTCAATATTTATTGCGCTACGCATTCTTGTAAAGCAACGTTGGCTCTTGTCCTACGCTTTCAGTTGCGCAAATTCTTTGGCAAAATACGTTAAAATCACTTTTGCTCCTGCTCGCTTGATACTGAGCAACATTTCGAGCATGGCGCGGTCGCCGTCGAGCCAGCCATTTTGAGCGGCGGCTTTCACCATGGCATACTCGCCCGACACGTTGTAGGCGGCAATGGGTAAGTCAAAGTTATTATTGAGTTCTCGGATAATATCCAAATAAGCCAAAGCAGGTTTAACCATCAGAAAATCAGCTCCTTCTGAGGTGTCTAAGTCGGCCTCAATGAGTGCCTCGCGCCGATTGGCGGGGTTCATTTGGTAGGTTTTTTTGTCGCCAAAACGCGGGGCAGAATCTAAGGCATCGCGGAAAGGCCCGTAAAACGCGCTGGCGTATTTGGCCGTGTAAGACATAATGCTCACATTGGTAAACCCTTCTGCATCAAGCACTTGCCTAATGTATCCCACACGCCCGTCCATCATGTCGCTGGGGCCTAAAATATCGGCCCCAGCTTGGGCTTGGGCCAATGCCATTTTACCAAGAATTTCGAGCGTGGCATCGTTCACAATTTGCCCGTTTTCTACCAATCCGTCGTGGCCGTCGCTGCTGTACGGGTCCATGGCTACGTCGGTCATTAAGGCCAAATCTGGGAAATTTTCTTTGACCGCTCGCAGTGCTTTTAGATAAAAAGTGTCCTGCCGATAACTTTCGGTGGCCAATCGGTCTTTTTTAGATTCGTCATAATTGGGAAACAAATCAATGGCTTTGATACCCAAATCGGTCAGTTCACGCAATTCTTCGAGCAGCGTATCGGTAGAAAACCGATAAATGCCAGGCATTGATTTTACTTCGCTTTTTACGCCGCTGCCATCTACCAAAAACATCGGGAAAATCAAATCATTGACCGACACGTTGGTTTCTTGCACCAAATCGCGGATGGCCGCCGACTGCCGATTGCGGCGCGGACGACGCGGAATTGAAAAACTCATATTTGGGTTTTTGATTTGTTGAATATAACAATTACGAACAAATTTGTAGCCCCGCGATATTTCGCGGGGCTACGATTATACCGCAAAATGCGCCAATTTTACAAACTCTTGCACGCGGTCGTTTATTTCGACTTGGGTCAAATCAAGGATGCGCTCGCAGCCAAATTTTTCGACACAAAACGAAGCCATGGCCGAACCATAAACAATGGCACGTTTCATGTTTTGAAACGAGAGATCGTTGGTAGCGGCCAAATGGCCAATAAAACCACCCGCAAAAGTGTCGCCTGCGCCCGTGGGGTCAAACACTTCTTCGAGGGGCAGGGCGGGACAGAAAAATATTTCGTTGCCCTGAAACAACAGCGCACCGTGCTCTCCTTTCTTGATAATGAGCGTTTTAGGGCCCATCGCCATAATGGTTTTGGCAGCTTTGCGCAGCGAATAGTCGCCCGATAGTTGGCGTGCCTCTTCGTCGTTCACGGTCAAACAATCTACTTTGGGCAAAACGGCTTTGAGGTCGTCCATGGCAATATCCATCCAAAAATTCATGGTGTCGAGCATCACAAACTGCGGGCGGCTGTCGAGTCTATCCAACACCATGTTTTGAATGGCTGGGGCGGTGTTACCCAGCATCAAAAACTGGCAATTTTGGTATTCGGCAGGAATTTTAGGGTCAAAGTTTTCCATTACATTCAGCTGCACTTCGAGCGTATCGCGGCTGTTCATGTTCTCGTGGTACTTGCCCGACCAAAAAAACGTTTTTTCGTCTTTCCGAATTTCCAAACCTGCGGTATTGACTCCGTGGCTCACCAAAACGTCAATCATTTCTTGGGGAAAATCGCCCCCTACTACGGCTACCAAATTGTTTTGTTTGGTAAAATAAGACGCCGAAAGCGTAATGTACGTGGCGGCGCCGCCAATTATTTTATCGGTTTTGCCAAATGGGGTTTCGAGCGCGTCAAAGGCTACTGAACCTACGGTAAGAAGACTCATAATGAAGTATGATTAATTGGTTGATTTGCTGGTGATTATACAACAAAAGGATAAAACCTTACGGCCTTATCCTTTTGTTGTTGCTTGGTTCAATGTTATTCGCCCATTGCGCTTTCCAATGCGCCTTTGTATTTTTTGGCATTTACAACTTCGGGAGCTTGCGGATACGTTTCAATGACTTTGTTGTAGGTTTCGATGGCTTCTTTGGTTTTTTTGGCTTTTTCTTGAGCAACAGCCAATTTCATCATATAGATGGGCGTAAAGTCTTTGTTAGGCTTGTGGCCAACGGCTTTTTCGTAATAACCAATTGCCTCTTCGGCATCGTTTTTTTCCATGTACGCATCGCCCAAAAGCGCGTAAGCCCGCGCTTGTACCAACAAATCTGGCGCACTAAAAGATTTGAGTTGTTCGATGGCTTCGTCAAACTTGCCTTGTTTCATCAAAACCGAACCAGCTACAAAGTGTGCTACGTTGGCGGCGGGAGTTCCGCTAAACTCATCGGCAACACCCAACAAACCTGGGTTGCCCGCTGTACCCTTTATTGCTTTGTTGAGCGAGTCTGACTCGGCAGCAAATATGGGTGCAAATAAAGCGGACTGCGCCTCTTCATCTTGGCTACTCACGTACCACTGATACCCAAACCAGCCCCCCAAAAGGACTACAATAGCTACGCCAGCAATCATTAAAACGTTGCTGTTTTTGGCAATTGTTTTTTCAACTTTACCCAGTTCTCCTGCCAAACCTTCGGGGCTTTCTAAAAACTCTAACCCTGAATCTGTGTCTTGCTTACTCATTATGTTTTTGGTTATTTTTCAAATTGGACTGCAAAATTAGAAAATCTCTTGCAAAATACGAACTAAGTACTTGAAAAAGATTCTGTTGGTACTCCTAACAAGAACAATGCCAAACCTTTATGTTGCCTTTTTATTGGGCCTCTAAAATTAATTCGGCAAACTCTCTTACCGCGCCATCGCCGCCTTTTTTGGTGAGCCATAGCACGTTGGGTATGTTTTTGATGGCCGCTACGGCATTGGCGGGGCAAGCGGCTACTCCTACGGCTTGCAACAATTCTAAGCAATTAACATCGTCGCCCACGTAGGCTATTTCAGATAATTTTACTCCTTCTTGCTGGCATATTTCTTGCGCGGCGGCCAGTTTCCCGCCATTGCGTTTGCCCTGAAAAAGGTAATCTACTTTGAGTTTAGCCGCGCGCCGCGCTACCATATCGGTTTGTTCAGAAGTGATAATGCCTGTTTTTATGCCCGCGTTGCGCAGCAATTCAAAGGCCATGCCGTCGTGGGTATGAAAACGCTTGAACTCGTCGCCATTTTCGGTGTAGTACATACTGCCATCGGTCAGCACGCCGTCCACGTCGGTTAAAAATATTTTAACGTTTTTGAAATTTGTCAGAACTACTTCCTGTTTTAATTGCTGTTGCATGAGCAACTCGGCGGTTATCCAATCGTGCGGTTCGTCAAGTTCTACAAACGTATATTCGGGCATTTCATAGATGCCCACTTTACCGCCCAAACGGCACTGATGTTTTAAAATTCCGCCTACTGTGTGTATATAAAACGCGCCATTTTCTACCCAATCTCCCTCAAAATCTTGCCGCCTGGGGCGTTTATAAAAATCATAATTTTGGGGCGTGCCATTTTTGTTCCAAATAAAACGCTTGGTATTAACGCAAGAAAGCATTGCGTCTAAATGTTCGCTTTGGTATTGCATCAAGGCTTCTTCAAAGTGCTGGGTTTGGGTAAGCGGCGAGGTAGCTTGCACCAACACCATTACATCGCTCAGCTGCAATTGAGGCGTAGCGGCAGCAATGTATTCGAGCATGACGCTTTCGGTGCTGGCGGTGTCGGTGGCATTTTCGGCGAGCCTGCGATATACGGTAGTTTTTTTTAAATTAAAGTCTTGCACCACTCGGGCAATGGCCTCACAGTCGGTAGCCACTACCACTTGGTCAATGGCCTCACAATCTTCCAAAGCCCGCAACGGCCAGTATATCAATGGTTTGCCACAAAATAATTTGATGTTTTTGAACGGGATAGATTTGCTGCCACACCGAACTGGAATAAACGCAATGGTACGCACGAAGCAATTAAGGTTTTCGGTTAGTGATTTTCTTTATCCAATTGGGCAAAACGTACCACGCTTTTTGGGTCGTTTCGGTGTCGTAGTAACTGTTTGATTTGCCGTAATAATCGTACGAATTTTTGTAATAATAACCATAACCCCGCGACGCATAATAGGCCGCTGGGGCAAGGCTGGTGTAGAGGTCGTCTTTGTAAAAATCGTTTACGATAACACCCACCGACTTTAAATTATATTCTTCGGCCAACTGGTCGGGAAGCAAGTATGATTCTTTGCTCGAATACATCCACCTCACAATAAACACGACCAAATCGCTTCTTTTGAGCAACGGAATATTATCAGAAACCAAACCTACGGGGGCTGTATCTACAATCACCACGTCGTAATGCCCCCGACAAGCGTCTATCATGGCTTCAAAGCGCGGGTTTTGAATCAATTCGGCGGGGTTGAACGGTACTGGCCCAGCGGTCATGTAATCCAGGTTTTCAATTACCGAGTGCCCTATTACTTTTTTGTAATCGTCTATTTTTCCTGACAAGTAATTGCTCAAGCCTACTTTATTATTGTTGTTGAAAAATCGGTGCAGCTTGGAGCGGCGCAAATCAGACACTATAATCAGTACTTTTTTATTGATTTTGGTGAGTGAAATGGCCAAATTGACCGTAACAAACGACTTGCCCTCGCCCGATATTTCGGAAGTAACTACCAACAATTTGCCCTGTTGACCTGGTATATCGGCGGTCATAGCGCTCAAATTGGTGCGTATGCCGTTGATTGACTCCGAAAATAGGGAGCGGTTTTCCAGAAAATTGACAATATCGGTTTCGTTGTTTTGTACACTTTCAGGATAACGGTTAATAATGCCCAATAAATTTACTTGCTCTTTTTGGCCTATTTTGGCAACATCGGTAAACTTATCGTTCAAAAAACGTACCAAGAAAATAGAACCAATACCCAAACTCAAACCTGCAAAAAGACAAATCAGCAGCACTTGAATGGCTTTGGGGTAGGTCTTGTGCGAGTCGGAACGAGTCAGGACCGTAAATGACGGCAAAATGCCCGCTTTTACGATAGAGGCTTCTATTTCTTTGTTGAGCAGCAACATATAAATTTTGCCTTGCACGTCGCGGTCGCTTTCCAAATAAAGCAACTGACGCTCTACCGACGGCAGCGCATTGACCCGCTGACGCAACAGACTTAGGTTTTCGTTTACGATGCGAAGCGTGCCTTCGTTTTTTTGTTTTTGAACGTTGATGTTCGACAAAATCTGGTCGCGTACTTGTTCAATGGCCTCGTCTAAGCCTTTAATCTGGGGCGAGTTTACGCTCAAACTCCGCATCAACATGGCCTTGCGGTCAGAGAGCAATTTGTTCATTTCGTTCACCAATTTTACCAACACGCCGTCGCTGGTATTGTCCAAACCTACGTTGCCAATATTAACGGGTTCGAGCCGATTGGAAAGACTACTTTCGAGCAAATTGACGTACGACCGCTGAATGTCGAGGGTATTTTTTTGGGTTTCTAAGTCGGTCATTTTGGCCATTACTTCGCTCAACGAACTCTGCAAATTGGGCACGGAATTGCTCTGCTTGTAACTCGCTACTTCAGACGATGCCTGCCGCAATTTGGAAGAATAAAGCCCCACCTGCTGACGAATAAAACCAATGGTCAATTCGGAAGATTGTTTCTTCTGAGCCAAGTTATAATCTTGGTACGATTCGATGAGCTTTTCCAGAAAATCTTGGGTAAACTTTTTGTTGTAATAACTAAACGAAACTTCTAAGATGGGTAAGTTTCGTTCGGCTTCGCTCACCGATACTTTTCCATCAATGGATTTTTTGACAATGTTCAATGCGTTGTAAGTGAACGCATAAGAGTCTGACAATTGCGCTACCGAACTAATTTTAAAGGTGAGCCCCTGTACTACAATGAGTGTATCTTTGGCAATATCAAACGTTTTATTTTCGCTATCGTTTTCGGTTTTATAAGTGATAATTCCCTTTTGGTTTATCTCAAAGTTACCATTGCCAAACGCCTCATCTACGTACGAAATCACCTCGGCGGTAAATGGTTTGTAAGGATATACGTCATCTCGCCGAAAGGCATTTTCTTTGTAAAACGTAAACGGATAATTGAGCTTACCGATGGCTTTATTTATTACCTCTTCCGACTCAATGACGTATTTTTCGGTAATGTATTCTTGGTTGTTAAACCCGTCTGGCTGAATGAGCTGGTTTAGCTCGTCTATCTGCGTTTTTTTTTCGCTGTATCGCAGCGTTACACTGGCTACGTAGCGGGGTTTAGCTATTTTCAAGAACACAAAACACCCACCCAAAGCCAGCCCAACCGCCGCCACTACCCAATACCAACGGCTCCACAAAACCCGTCCAAGGCGCTTCATGTCAATGGTAGCCGAGCCATCGGCATAGCGGTCAAAAGTATTTTTTAGCGCGTCGTTTTGCATACAATACGGTACTTGTTCTTCAAAGCCTGTTCAGCAAAGGTAGTTGTTGTAATTTCTTAAAATAGGTATTGGCAGCCAATTCGTTTAATTTTTTCAAATGCCGCAGCCCGTGGGCATCAGTGCCTACGGCATCTATCAAATCGGCATCGAGCAGGGCTTGGGCCATTTTTTGCTCGGCAGCCCCGTAGTGTCCTGTCAAAGACAATAAGTTGAGTTGAAAACAAACGCCGTATTCTTTCCATTTCGTGAGTTCACGGGGCTTTTGGTGCCAGTAACGATACCGCTCAGGGTGCGCTAAAACGGGGCTAAGCCCCTTTTTTTGAATATTTTCTACCAACTTTAACCCCAGAAATGTGGGCTGATTGAGCGGCAGTTCAAGTAATACGTATTGGCCTTCTATGGGCAGTAAGTCTTCTTTTTCAATGAGTTGTAAAAAATTTTCATCGGCAAAGTACTCCGCCGAAGCCTCTATTGAAAGTGGCAAATGGTGTTGTAAAATAAGCCGTTCAACAATAGCCGTAGCTTGCCTAATTTGCTGGGAAGTATTCTTGTAAAAATCGGCGCGAACGTGAGGCGTAGCCACTATTTTTTTTATTCCCAACGCCACGTATTGGTGTAGCATTGTCAGGGTTTCGGCTTCGTTGGTAGCACCATCGTCAATACCTGGCAACACGTGGCAGTGCCAGTCGGTTTCTACCAAAGCCAACAGCGGTGTGTCTGTACTATCTTTGACGTTTTTGAAAAACGAAAACATAACGGGGGTAAGTTATTGTTTAGGCAAACTGGCTTTGTAAGTAAAGTAAAGGCCTATCATAACTGCCAATGCATTGAGTGTAAGTGCAATAGGCTGCAATACACCGGCTGTTCGCTGATTTTTGATGCTTCGTAAACTGGCTTTAGAAGGCGGCACAAACACGTAATCGCCGTCAAAAATAAGCGTACCCGTAATTTGGGGTTTGTCCAAATCGCGGATTTGGTAGTTGATTTCTTGCTGCACATTGTTGCGCGAGCGCACCAATTTGATGGTGTTGTCGGCGTTGGCAAAATCAATGCCTCCTGCCAGCGCGATGACCTCCGCCAAAGTCAATGTTTCATTTTCTATCATAATTATGCCCTGCTTATTTACCGCCCCGAGTACTTTTATTCTCAGATTGAGGATTTGTAAATCAAAAATAGCCTTGGAGATTGTGTTAGAGTAGCCCCGTTCTATTTCGAGAATGGCCTCGGCACGGGTCAAGCCTGCCACTTTAACCAAACCCACCTGCGGCAGCGCAATTTGCCCTGTTCGGTTTACGTACGTTTCAAAGGCCGAATTGCTGGCATTTTGGGCCGATACCTGCGAGCCCGCTACGGTCATATTGGCCAATTCGGGCAAAATAATGGTTAAAGAATTGAGGTTTCTAATGCGCAGGCGGTCGCCTGGTTTAATGCGATACGACAGCGTGTCGGGTGGGAGAAAGGCTACTTCTTGGGCCATCACTGCCGAAGTTGGCGTTGCCACAGCCGCCCGCAACGTATCGAGTTTGGCAGCTACTCGCAGCGTATCGGGCGCATTTTGCGCGGCACTCTCCGCACAAACAAACCCCAAAAACAAGACAATAAATAGACGCATGATTTATTTTTAGTAATGCCTCAACAAAGCAATTTAGTACAACAAAATTACGCAAATAGCTGGCCAAGTCAAAAAAACCTATTTTTTACCCTTCCAACCAATCAAAAGCACGCCCGTAACATCACCAGCAAAAGTGCTGCTCGAACTTGGAAAAACAACGTTTATTATTTCAAAAACCAATTTAATCACGCTTTCAATAAAATGAGTTGAGTGCGTTTTTTAGAATTTATTTTGCAAAAACATAACGTTCACTTTCAATATATTTTTTGTTTTATTATTCTAAAGTTTCCTAATTTGGCTTTCTTTTCAACATTGTTTTGGGGGACAAACCACCGAGCAAATACAGGAAAGTATATTTTTTTTTCTTAAATAGTTGTTAGTCAATTGATTAAAGCTCACCTAATTGCTATTTTTTATGTCAATTGCTTAGTAGTCTTTATTATCGTTAGAAATATCAAAAACTATTGCTTGGAAAACATAATAAGTTGAAACCTCCGCCAAGCCATCATATTATTTTACAAAAACCAAACTATGATTTTCACTGAAACTTCCCACATTCTTGTCGAAACCAATAAACCTTTGGCATTTGATTCTCCTGACCATTTAGTGCCGTGGGGAACAGCCAACGATAACAGCAAAAATTATCGCTTCAACCAAAAAATATATCAGATTTATTATGATTATCCCAAGCCGCTCAAAGTCTTGGACATTGGCTGTTCGGGTGGTGGCTTCGTAAAAGACTGCTTAGATGATGGCTGCTTTGCCATTGGGCTGGAAGGAAGCGACTACTCCAAAAAGTTTAGGCGTGCGGAGTGGGCTACTATTCCCAACAACCTTTTTACTTGCGACGTTACCGAAAATTTTGACGTTTTGATTGAAACCGAAGGCCAAAAAGAGCCCGTAAAGTTTGACTTAGTTACTTCATGGGAATTGATGGAACACATTGCTGACGAGAAAATTGAAGTGGTGGCTGCCAACATCAAAAAACACTTATCTCCGCATGGCCTCTGGATAATGAGCATAGCCACGGTAGATGATATTGTGAACGGCGTGAATCTACACCAAACCGTGCAGCCGCGCGAATGGTGGGTCAAAAAACTTGAAAGCCTCGGCTTTTATCAATTAGATAATTTTGTTACATTTTTCAACACGCAGTTTGTGCGCGGGGGCAACAAATACAGCGGTCCTGCGAGTCGGAGCTTTCATTTGGTGGTTTCGGCAACCCCCGAACACGCTCCCAAAGCTCCGCCAACGGGTATTCGTGATAAAATGTTTGATGCTTGGCTGGGAAGTAAATCTCAAAAAGCGCTCAAACGTTGGGTATTGGGCGCATCGCGCAAATACTCTTAAAAAAACAGGAATTCCTGTTCATAAAAAACCTATTTTTTGCCCTTCCAACCAATCAAAAATACACCCAACAATACCAAAAGAGTACCCACTATTTGCAATCCCGAAATGGTTTCGCCCAACACCGAAGTAGCCAGCACAATTGTAAAAACGGGTCCAATGCTGTTGATAATAGACGTATTGCTCGAACCCAGCCTTTTGATGCCCTCGGCCAACATAAAAGTAGGCAATGCCGTAACCAAAATGGCCATTGTGATGCCAATCCAGTAAATTTGCGGCACAAAATGGAATATATTTAGCCCATTGGCCAGGGCGCAGTGCAACACCGTGGGCACAGTAGCCGCCAGCATGGCGTAGGCCGTAAATTTCTGAGGCCCAATTTGAGAAATAATACCATCGCTACCCACCAAATAAATGGCGTACGTAAATCCACTTAAAATGACCCAAAACGCTCCCAAAAGCAAATCTTTCTGTTGAAGCACACCCGTGTTTTGCAAAAAAGCCAACAAAATACCCGCGTAAGTCAGCAGCAAAGCAGCGGCTTGAGTGGACGTAATTTTTTTCTTTCTAAAAACAGCGTTGATAAGCAGCACAAAAGTGGGATAAGTAAAAAGCAAAACCCGCTCCAAACCCGCCGTAATGTACTGAAAACCCAGAAAATTGAAATAACTCGATACATAATAACCCCAAACGCCCAGCGCAACCACCCAACGCCACTGCAATTGGCTCACTTTCACTTGGTTGGTTTTGGTAGAAAGTCGGTAGGCTACAAACGCAAAAATAGGCGCTGAAAAAACCATGCGAAGCGTCAGCAACGAAATAGAATCAATGCCGTATTGGTAGGCCATTTTGATAAAAATACCTTTCAAGGCAAAGCAAAAAGCCGAACAAAACACCAAAAAAACGCCCGTCCAGTAGTAAGCCTGCGGAGGTTGGTAAGTTGCTTCTTGGTTTGTTTTCATGCTTTTTTTCTTCAATATGTTGCCACAAAAGTACCAAACAAAAACGCCCCAACCTCAAATTTCATTTTTGGATAATCTCTTTTGGCAAAATTATGGGTTTATTTGCTCTTCGTTTTTGCTCAAACAACCGCTTAATCTCCTTAAAAATGATGGCTTCTACCCGCAAACTTAGCGGCGTTCTGCTGGGATTACTTCTTTACTATTCCGCCGCTGCGCAACAAATTTCTGCCCCTGCTGGCAGCGAATACGCTCAAATTAACAAGAATGGGGCTACTGTTTTGCCCAACGGGCGTATTGTTACACCCATGGGCAAGCAGTTTACCACCGCTCCACACCCTTATGGTTTGGTACTGAGTCCCGACGGCAACGTAGCTGTTACGGCCAATTCGGGCACTAACCCATTTTCGATTACGATTTTGAAAAATATTTTAGCCCAAAATCCTCAGATTCAGCAAATCCCCGAAGGCGCAAAAACTGACAATGGCGTGCTGGAAGCGTGTTTCATGGGGCTGGCCATTGCCCCCAACAACCAAACCCTTTATGTGGCAGGAGGCCAAACCAACCAAGTTTTTATGTTTGACCTCGCCACGGGCAAAAAGAAGGGAAGCATCAATTGTAGTGCCAAAAACTACACGCACGGCTACCTCGGCGATATGGTGCTTTCTAAGGACGGCAAAACGCTGTATGTGGTAGACCAAATTGGATTCAGGATGGTGGTTATCAACACCGAAACCCAAAAAATTGTGGATAACATTCCTACGGGCCGCTACCCATTTGGTATTTGCCTCTCGCCCGACGAGTCGCGGCTGTACGTAGCCAATGTAGGCGTATTTGAGTACAAATATTTTACCGACCTCGACCCAAAAAACATAAAAGGCACTGCCCACCCGTGGCCTGCCACTAAATATGGCTCCAAAGAAATGGAAGAAGGCATACCCGAAAAAGGAATACCAGCACTCGGAAGTCCCAACGCACCCGAAGCATTTTCGGTTTGGTCGTATAGCTCACAGTCCACGGTCAATAGTCCACGGTCCACAGTCACAAATAATACTATGAACCGTGGACTATCGACCGTGGACTATTGGACCGTGGACTCTAAGATAAAAACTGGGTTTTTGGTGGGACAAATGGTTGAGGATTTTCCTGCGGTGGGCGGTAGCAGCCCTAACTCAATAGTAGCCACCGACCAATACGTATTTGTGAGCAATGGCAACAACGACTGCATCTCGGTGATTGACATCAAGAAAGATACAATAGTGAGTACCATCAAGCTCCAACCCGACCCGCGTTTGGGCAAACTGCGCGGCGTTATTCCGTTTGGGGTGGCTGTTTCGCCCAATGGCAACGGCCAACCGCAACAGCGGCTGTACGTGGCCGAGTCGGGTATCAACGCCGTGGCCGTTATTGACATTCCAACCTTAAAAGTGCTGGGGCATTTGCCCACGGGCTGGTTTCCGTCTAAATTGAAAGTATCGAACGACGGCAAAAAATTGATAGTGGCCAATGCCAAAGGCTACGGCAGTGGTCCAAACGGTGGAAATACCTTCAAATTGGGTCCTGAGGGAAGCTACATTGGCAGTTTAATGAAAGGTACCGTTTCCGTAATTGACATTCCTGACGATGCCGAGTTGCCCAAACTCACAGCCCAAGTCTTGGCCAACAATTTCAAGTTTGAAGCTCCAACACCCCGAAACCCTGCTTACGAAAATATCAAATATTTGGTTTTTATCTCAAAAGAAAACCGCACTTATGACGAGATTTTTGGCCAAAATTCCAACGGAAAGGGCGATGCCACTTTGGCCCGCTACGGCGCAAAAGCGACATTTAGCAACAAAAAGAAAACCTTAAAATTAGAAAACACCGACGTAATGCCCAATCATTTGGCATTGGCTCGGCGTTTTGCCATGTCCGACAATTTTTACTGCGATGCCGACGTATCGGCCGACGGCCACCGCTGGATGGTAAATACCTATCCCAACGAGTGGTGCGAAACTGCCACTGCGGCAGCTTACGGTGGCCGACGTAGCTTGGTTGATACCTCAAAAGCCCCTGGCAACTTGTCGTTTTATGGCTCGGCGGGCAGTATTTATCCCGAAGATTACAACGAAGCGGGTTCTATGTGGGAGCATTTAGATCGCCACGGCAAAGATTTTTTCAATTTTGGGTTTGGCGTAGAAATGGCCGCCGCTTATTCAGACAGCACCATGAAGTATATCGGTGAGCTTTACACTGCAAATTATCCGTTGTCGGCCCCTTTGTTCGACAAATCTTCCAAAGCATTTCCAACCTACAACATGGCCGTACCCGACCAGTTTAGGGCTGATGTTTTTATGAAAGAATTTAACCAACGCTGGGGCAATGGCGGCCTGCCACAACTCATTACGCTCATGCTCCCCAACGACCACGGTACCAACGAACGGCCAAAAGCAGGGTTTCCGTTTGTAGAAAGCTACATGGCCGACAACGACTTGGCCGTGGGGCGCACCATCGAATTTTTGAGCCACACTCCTTACTGGAAAAATATGCTCGTTGTGATACTCGAAGACGACGCGCAGGGCGGCGTGGACCACATAGACGCGCACCGCAGCCCCCTTTTGGTTATTTCGCCTTGGGTCAAAAAAGACTACGTGAGCCACGTTCATGGCAGTTTTGGGAGTGTTTTTAAAACTTTTTGGAACATCTTAAAAGTGCCTTATCTCAACCACTACGATGCCGCTGCCACCGATTTGTCTGATTGCTTCACCACCCAACCCGACTTCTCGCCTTACCGCGCGGTAGGCATCAACCCTCGTCTTTTCGACCCTCAAAAAGCCCTCGACCCATTCGACGAAAAGTTTGACTGGAAGGCTTTTGCCGAGTCGGAAGAACTTGACCGTACCGAAACCATGCAAAAACGCCGCGAAGAAGATGACGAAAAAACAAAAGCCAAGAAAAAGCCAAAACCTTCGTCTAAAAAAGCTTCTCCGAAAAAGTAATCTGCCAAGCTCAAAATACATTCAAAGTTAGGCTGTTAAAAATCAGGGTCAAAAGTTCCCGCCATTTTCATATAAAGCTACCATTTTTGGTAAAAGCGTTTTTTTTCAATACGACATTCGCAGTATAAAATTTACACCTACTAACTTGCTGATTATCAAGACAAATACAAACTAAATAGTAGCTTTTTAATTAGGTTTAGACACCACAAAAATACGGCGTTTCTCGCTCTTTTTTACAAAAGCGGAGTATTGCTACCTACGTATCCTACTTTAAGCTAAACGTTTGCCGCTGTTTTCGGCTCATCACCCGCACGCTGTCGCCCACTTGAAGGGTGCCAGTAGTGCGAGTGATTATGTTTTGGCCAAAAAATATTTTGTTGTTCACTTTGCGGTAAGTTGCCAACGTTTTGAGCGGTTCTTTGCCCGCTATTTCGCCCGTTTCGGGGTTTACGGTTGTCATGATGCAACGCGCACAAGGTTTAACTCCATAAAATGTAGATTGACCAATTTCAAACTCAAACCACTGGTCTTCGTCGTAAGGTAGCACGCCTTCTACTACCAAATTGGGCCTAAAACGCAGCATTTCTACTGGTTCAGAGAGGCGCGTGTTGAGGTCATGGAGCGAGGCTTGGCTTATCAATAAGTACGGAAAACCGTCGGCAAAGCTAACGTTGGTATCAAAGTGAGCGTAGTTGGAGTCGGCGGGGCGGGGCGAAGTATCTGGCAAATACACCAAGCGCACGGGCGCGTCCAAAACGGTACTGAGCCAAGCGTTGCAGGCATCGCTTACCACAACGGCCTCGATGGTGTCATTCCAAACCGTAACGTTCAGTATGTCAAAGGTTTGTGGCAAAAATGGTACTCGTAGCGGGGCAACTGGCTGCGTGCGATGCTTTAAAATGAGTTCGTTTTCGCCCAAAGCTACCTCAATAAGCGCCATTTTGGAAAACTCCCGCTGGCTCAAAAATCGGTTATGGGTGTCAATTACCAACCAACGGCGGTCGTGCTGCAAGCCGCGCTCTTCTATCGTGGCTTTTTGCAAAGCAATGCCCCCCAGCGATTTGACGGGGTAAATCAAAATTTGGGAGAGGAAGAGTTCGGTGTGCATGAATTGAACGACTAACGTTATTTACGCAATAATAAAGAAATTTTGCTTATTTTTGAGTTTAAACACCACTACAATGATAGCTACAACCGAAAAACTGGCCATTCCCACCACCTTAGAAGAGTTTGTGCAGTGGGAATCAAACGATGGGTTTAAATACGAGTGGAACGACGGCGAACTAATTCAATTTAAAGGCATGGACAAAAAACAAGTTTACATCTATGAACTTCTCAATAAGCTGTTTATTCAAAAAGGTCATTGGCAAACAGGCACTCTGGTATCCGAATACGACGTAATGCTGAGTGGTATTCAGATGCGACGGCCCGATATAGCCTATTTAAGCAGTACCCAAATAAAGCGTGCCAAGCAAGGAATTGACGAAATCCCAGCATTGGTGATGGAAATTATTTCGGGGAATGACAACATCAACAAAGTAGAGGCCAAAATTACCGAGTATTACAAAGCAGGCGTACAAGTAGTTTGGCTCATTTTTCCCGAAGAACAAATGGTACACGTTTACACTTCACGCCGTACCGTAAAAATTTGCTTAGAAGAAGACATTTGTTCGGCCAATCCTGTTTTGCCCGATTTTGAAGTAAGTGTGGCGGCACTTTTTGCCGATTAACAATTGTGTTCTGAACTTGATGCGCCTATTCTTCCCCAAAAACCGCGCTGTGGGGCAAATCAAGTTCAGGGAAAAGCGGTGAACGGGCAGAAGCCCCTTCTTCGGCGTAAGAAAAAAGCGTGTATTTTTGCGAAACATCAAGGGCGTAAATCCAAATGGTTTCGTTGAGCGAGTCCACAATCCAATATTCTTTTACGCCAAATTTTTCGTAATCATTTTTCTTTTCGATGTAGTCGCGCGCTACCGAGCCTTTCGACACCACTTCTACCAACAAATCGGGCGCACCCGCGATGTAGCTTTCGCCGATAATTTGGCTGTTTTCTTGGGCTACAAAAATCAAATCGGGCTGTACAGCATCTCCTTTTTGAAAAACCACGTCGAGCGGTGCAACGAATATTTTGCCCAAGTTTTGTACTTTGATGTAAGGCTTCACTAAATCGTAAACGTTGGTTACGATGGTCTGGTGTTTTGGTTTGGGAGAAGGCATCTCAATAAGGTTAGAATCACGCAGTTCATACCGCGACTCGGCGGGGAGTTGTTCCACCATTTCTTGATACGTCCAGCTTTTTGAAGTGAGTTCGGTTATCATGTGTTCTAAAATTTGAAAACAAATTACGAAACTATTGGCAAAACAAAAAATGTGCGTATTGATTCGGCAATTTGTGTTAGACCCAACGATTAGGTCTTGTGGCAGTTGGGGTTTTTGAAACTCGTCTGCTGGAACGTCCGCCGATATAATTTACTGTTATTGAATTACTTAAAAATGCTCAATAGGTTTTCATTAGACGAAACAAAACTGGCCTACCCATACGGTACAATAAAATTCCAAATGTTGAATTGCTTCTGTCAGTCCCCACTTGACATAAACCCATATTGTGCGTTCAGCTTTTTGTTTCTACTGTACATTAATTCGGTTCTGACGTTGAATTCTAAGCTGTCAAATAATAATTTTTCTATTTTGATTTTAGTAATTTCTAAGGTCAATAAAATAATCGTTTCTGTTTGAATTATTGAAATATACGTCCACTTCCCCATTAAAAAAAGTGTTGCAATAATCTGTCGGGTCATATTTTAGAATTTTAGATTTAAACTGCAATTGAACTTTATTTTGAAGTTCTGTCTGACAAATAAAATAGTAGTCATATTCATTGTCGCCCAGGTCATTTTTAATAACTTCTATTACTTTTGCTTTTACTTTTTGCCCATTTTTCAATAACCAGTTAGCATGTCTCTCGGATAAAAGTGTCGAGATGAATACAAGAAAGAAAAATAGAACCCAAGCAAGCAGCCCCATAGAGAAACAGAATAAAGGGAAATTAAACTTAACTGTCAGGCTTGTTATTAATACAGCTACAAGATAAGTTGGATAAACACCAATGAGAATAAAAAGAATAAATGTTCCAATAGTTCCGAGATAACTCATTATTGCCAAATTAGCTTTTTCGTACAAATATTTTAGTTCCCGTGATGCTGGGTTTGTTTTTAAGCTGACGCACATCTCATCTAAAATTCCAAATTCATTTACGCTCGCGACAGCGTGAAGGGACGCTGGGCATCGAGTTTTAGAAAAATAAAAAGCAAAATGGTGAAAGTCCACAAAGAAGAACCGCCGTAGCTAAAAAACGGCAAAGTAATACCAATAACGGGCATCAAGCCGATGGTCATGCCAATATTGACCAAAAAGTGAAAAAACAAAATACTGGCCACCGAATAGCCATAGATGCGGGCAAAGCGCGTGCGCTGCTTCTCGGCCAACGACACGATGCGGCAAATAAGCCCGACAAAAATAAGCACCACCGCCGCGCTACCCACAAAGCCGTGTTCTTCGCCAATGGTACAAAAAATAAAATCGGTGTCTTGTTCTGGCACAAAGTCAAATTTGGTTTGCGTACCGTCTAAGAAGCCCTTGCCCCACAGCCGCCCCGAACCGACGGCAATTTTAGACTGAATGACGTTCCAACCAATGCCCGTTGGATCTACTTTTGGGTCCACCAGCACTTGAATACGCCGCCGCATGTGGGGCTGCAATACGTGCTTGATGATAAAATCAACGCTGGTTACAAAAAACGCCATCAACCCGAAAATGACCGAAATGTTAATGGCGTTTTTACGCGTGCGGTCGTAGCGCGGAATAATGACCCAATAAATAAGTAAAGCCCCCAACAGCAGCCCCGCAAAAATGTATAACTTAGAAAAAAACAAAGCGCACAAAAACAACCCAATGACCGTGAGCAACAGCGCAGGATAGATGCCAGGCAGCCCTTCACGGTAGAATACAATGACAAAAGCCGCAAAAACTAACGTCAAGCCCGTTTCTTTGGAAGCCAAAATAAGCACCGCTGGCAGTAGCACCAAACCCGCTACCGAGAGTTGGTCGCGCCACTTGGTTAGATTGACACTGGGCTGACTGATAAACTTGGCCAACATCAAGGCCAATCCAATTTTCATAAACTCGGCAGGCTGGATTTGAAATGAGCCGTACCGAATCCAAGACCGCGAACCTTTGATGTCAGTGGCTAATACGAGCGTAGCCAACAACATAAAAATACAAACGCCATAAATAATGGGCGCAAGGGCTTCCCAAAATTTGTGGTCTATTACCAAAATAGCCGTAATAAGTAGCACCGACGTAGCCGCAAACATGGCTTGCTTGCCCGCTCGGTTCGACAAATCAAAGAGTTTGGTTTGTTCTTCGGGGTTATACACCGACGCATACACGTTAAAAAGCCCCACAATGACGCAAGCCGCGTACAAAAACACCGTGAGCCAGTCTATACTTTGGGCAATACTTGCTTCGTTTCGAGCCATTTATAGGTTTATAATTTGAGGTTTGTAATTGGAGCAGGGCTGCCCGTGCGATTGGCCGCTATTTGGTATTTGTAATCTGATATTTGAACTACTCACTTTTTCACTATCAAGTTTCTGGTGCTGTCTTTGGGAATTCCCTTTTTAACAGGAGCAGTGCGGTAAATGGCAGGCAGGTAGTTTCTATTTTTAAACTCCGTTTCGAGTCCTTTGCGCAAGACCTTGCGGTTCAAGTATTTTTCAATCATCAGCGAGGCAACGGGCGCGGCCGCAAAGCCTCCAAAATTGGCGTTTTCCACAAATACCGCAATGGCAATTTGAGGCTTGTACTTGGGCGCGAAAGCCAAAAAGATGGAATGGTCTTTGCCCACGCGGTTTTGTGAAGTACCCGTTTTACCGCACATCGCAATACCTGGAATAATGGCCGCCCTCGACACCGTACCACGCGTTACCACGTCTTCCATGCCATCAATCACCATTTCATAATACTTATTTGAAACGCCCGTCTCGTGGCGCACTTTGTAGTCGGCATGGGGGCTGTCTTTTTTGTTAATTCCCGACACCACGTGCGGTGTATAATACCAGCCTCGGTTGGCAATAATAGCGGCCAAATTGGCCATTTTGAGCGGATTGATGAGCAACTCCCCCTCACCGATGCTCAACGAAAAAATATTGGAAAACTTCCAACGCAACTCACCACCGTACATCTTATTGTAGGTTTTGACGCTTGGCAGCAAGCCCGCTGTTTCGTTGGGGAGGTCAATGCCAAGTTTTTGGCCAAAACCAAACTTGGTTACTTCTTCGTGCCACTGCGTGAGGCCCATGGCCGAGGCTTTGAACGTATTGCGCTCGTTGTTGGCATACACAATGCGCCGAAACACGTTATAAAAATACGGATTGCTCGAATATTGAATGGCCGCGTGCAGGCTATGCGGTCCAAAAAGCGGCGAGTGTGCTTTGAAAGGCGTACCATGAGCCGCAAAAACGGAGTTGGGGTAAATAACTTGGTTTTGGAGACCTATCAACGCTTGCACCAACTTGAAAGTAGAACCAGGCCGATACTGCGCCTGAATAGACCGATTGAGCAGCGGCTTGTAGGGGTCTTTGACGAGTTTGGCGTAATTCTTGGAATAGTCGCGGGTGGCAAGCAGGGCGGGGTCGTAGGTGGGTGCTGACACCATGGCCAGAATTTGCCCCGTACTTGGCTCAATAGCCACAATACTGCCCACTTTGTGCTGCATGAGGCTGTCGCCGTATTGTTGCAATTCTATGTCAATGCCCGTGTAGAGCGTTTGGCCAGCCAATGCGGTGGTATCCATTTCGCCGTTTTTCCACGCACCTTTCATGATGCCATTTACGTCTTGCATCACGTAGCGTACACCGCGCCTGCCGCGCAGTTGTTCTTCATAAAATTTTTCTAAACCGCTTTGGCCTATCAAATCGCCTTGCCGATAATACGGTGTTTCTTGACTTTCTAAGCGTTTTTTGCTGATTTCGCTCACGTAGCCGAGCGTATTGGCCAGCGTGGGCGTTTCGTAAGAGCGCACTGAGTTTCGTACAAACTCAAACCCGCTGTACTCTACCATGGCATCTTGTATTTTTGCCAAATCTTCTTTGGAAAGTCGCCTCAAAAAGAGCGAAGGCTTAACGGGCGAATAGTTACGGGCTACTTTGAGCAAACTGTCTAAATCGCGGCGGCCTATTTGCAGTAAGCTACAAAACGCCAGCGTATCAGGAATTTTGACTTTTTTGGGCGTAACGTACAAGTCGTAAACAATGGTATTATAAACAATTAGCTTGTCATTGCGGTCATAGACTTGCCCTCTGACGGGAATATCTATGATTGTTTTAATAGAATTGCTGGCGGTTTCGTAGGTGCTGTCCAACACTTGCAGCACAAACAAGCGCATCACATACACCACCCCCACCAATACAAAAAATCCGTAGATGAAATATTTACGATTTTCTAACATAACCCCTGTGCTACTTTATTTTTCAACAAAGTTCGCTGGTTTAAACCAAGGAAACAAGCACAAAATGAGGGCTTTTACCAGCCTGCACCTTTTGTCTTAGTTTTGATGCGGCACAAGTACATGTCGGCGGTAATGTAAAGCGTGCTGCCATCGTCGCCCCAGGTGCAATTGGCGGTGGCTTCGCCCGTGTCAATGCGCCCCAAAAGAGTAGCATCGGGGTTAATTACCAAAACTCCGCCTGGGCCAGTAGCCCACAAGTTGCCGTCTTTGTCCACCCGCAAGCCGTCGGGTAAACCGCGCAAACCTTGCTTTGACAGCGGCGTAGCGTCAAAAAAAACTTTTCCCGCGCCTACTTGCCCGTTGGCCAAAACAGGAAAAGCCATGATAACCGCCTTGTCGGGGTCGGACTGCGCCACGTAAAGCGTTTTTTCGTCGGGCGAAAAGGCGATGCCGTTGGGGCGGGTCATGTCTTTGATTAGCAACGAAACCACGCCGTCTGCGCCCACCCGATACACCCCAAACCAGTCGTGGCGCGTGAGGTCGTTTTCTTTTTTTGGCAATCCATAAGGTGGGTCGGTAAAATAATACGCGCCGCTGCTGTGCTGGGTTATGTCGTTGGGGCTATTGAAGCGTTTGCCGCCAAACTGGTCGGTAATGGTACGTTTTCCCCCACCCGTAAGCGGCATCGCCGACACGCGCCTGTCGCCGTGTTCGCACGATACCAGCTCGCCATTTTTGTTGATAATCAAACCATTACTACCAGGTTCGTTGCCGTATTCGCCGCGCCCCGTGTAGCCCGATGGTTTCAAAAAAGTGGTTAGTCCTTCTTTGGCACTCCACTTAAAGACGGTGTTTTGTGGCACATCCGAAAACACCAAATAGCCGCCATCTTTGACCCAAGCGGGGCCTTCCGACCACATAAATCCGCTGGCCAACACCTCAATTTTGGCATCGGCAGCCACGAGGGCATCAAAACGGGCATCATTTTTTACGATTTTGCCAATGGTCGGAAAGTTGGTTTGTGCCATCAATATTTGGGTAGTTAAAATAAGGGCTAAAAATAGAAAGTTCTTTTTCATGGTTTTGGTTTTTTGAAATATTTATTTCTTCAAATATAGCCAACAAATTTAAAAAGCGATAAACACAATCAAACACCAAACGAGCTATATCTGTTTTTAAGCCATTTTTCTTACATTTGTGTCCTCATTATGAACCGTATTATATGTTTTTAAATAGAATTAAGTCGAAAGATTCGGGTTTATTGTTGTACGGAATTACCCCTCCCAAATTGCAAACAACCGCTGAAAGAGTAGCAGAAATTGCCGAAAAAACCTTAGCCAGGCTACAAGATATTGACATTGACGCGCTCATTGTGTACGACGTGCAAGACGAGTCGGCACGCACAACCGAAGAGCGACCTTTTCCGTTTTTGAGTGCCTTAGACCCTTTCGATTTTGCCCGCGAACACCTGCACGCGCTTCAAATCCCCAAAATTATCTACCGACCTGCGGGCAAGTTTACCAAAGACGAACTACGAACTTGGGTAAACAACTTGACCAACCACGGGTTTTATCCCGTTTTTGTGGGCGTACCAGCTCCCGATTTTCAACCCATTACGAGCTTATCAGAAGCCTACGAAATTTGGCGCGACTATCAAGATAACTCAGTGATAGGCGCCATCACCATTCCTGAACGCCATGCCGTACTCAACGACGAAGACGTACGCATACTCGACAAAATGGCCAATGGCGTGAGCTATTTTATTTCGCAGTGCGTGTTTAATGTTGAATACGCCAAGCAAATGCTGCACGATTTGGCCAAAACTTGCCAAGCTCAAAACCATCCTTTTCCCACGGTTATATTTACCATCACGACTTGTGGCTCAAAAAAAACGCTGCATTTTATGGAGTGGCTCGGTATTCACATTCCTGAGTCGGTAAAAGACCACCTGCTGGCTTCCGAAAATATGTTGGAAGCATCGGCAGAATTGTGTTTCCAAATTGCCGAAGAAATCACGCATTTTTGCTTAAAAGAAGGCATTCCGTTTGGTTTTAACATCGAAAGTGTGGCCATCAGAAAAGACGAAATAGAGGCTTCCATCGCGTTGGTCAATCAAATTAGTACCCTTTTGAGGAACCAAGGAGTCAGACAATGACGAGCTGGCGGTCATTTGCGTTTCGTTTTTTCAATATTTCTTAATTTGACACCACGCCATGGCCAGCAATATGCTTTCTGTTGTTGATTTTCTTCAAAAATCTACGACCACTCCCGTTATTGATGTGCGCTCACCAGGCGAATACGCCCACGCTCACTTGCCTGGGGCTATCAATGTATCGCTTTTTAGCAACGACGAACGCGCCCAAGTGGGTACTTGTTACAAACAAATAGGCCGTGATGCAGCTGTGCTATTGGGGCTGGAACTGGTAGGGCCTAAATTAGCCAATTTCGTAAAAACTGCCCGTGCCATTGCCCCCGCTGGCATCATATTAATACATTGCTGGCGCGGCGGCATGAGAAGCGGCAGTATGGCGTGGCTGCTGGAAACAGCAGGTTTTCAAACGCATACGCTGGTGGGGGGCTACAAAGCATATCGCAACCATGTTTTAGCGGCCTTTGAACAGCCCCACCAGCTCCGAATTTTGGGTGGCAAAACAGGCAGCGGCAAAACCGATATTTTGCGCGAGCTATCTGTTTTAGGTCAGCAAGTGCTTGATTTAGAAGATCTTGCTAACCACAAAGGCTCGTCTTACGGGGCCATTGGCCAACTGGCACAGCCTTCTTCTGAGCAATTTGAAAACATCATTTATCAACATTGGCAACACCTCGACCCTACCCGCCCCATTTGGGTAGAAGACGAAAGCCGTAGCATTGGTACTTGCACTATTTCGCAGGCCATCTGGACCCAAATGCGCGCCGCGCCCGTGGCATTTATTGATTTACCAAAACACGTAAGAGTAGCGCGTTTGGTAAAAGAATACGCTTGCTTTGACCACGAACTGCTGCTGCAAGCCACCAACCGCATTAAAAATAGACTGGGCGGGCAGCACTACCAAGCGGCCATCGAGGCCCTCGAAAACCGCGATTATGCCCAAGTAGCCGACCTTACGCTTACTTATTACGACAAAGCCTACTTGCACGGACTTTCTAAACGCAACGACCAGACGATTCACAACCTCCAAATCGAAGAAGATAACCCCACCCAAACCGCTCAGAAATTGATAGCGTGGCTGCACGAAACAAGTCTTTGAAACAATTGGTTTAACTTGTAAAAAAATTGGTTCGGATTGGAAATTGTTTCAAAATATCTGAAATCACTTACAGAAACAATTTCTCCGTTTCTCTGTGCCTCCGTGTTCAAAAAAATCGCCCTGTTCTGCTGCTTTGCCAACTTTGCCTTGGCACAAGCGAGCATCAAAGGCGGGTTTTTGAACGACCTCAGCACTGGCAGCGGTCAAGGAGGCTTTCACAACGACCATAAGTTTGTGGCGCATTATTTTGTAGAAACTCCCGATATTTCTAAAATTCCGAGTACGGTAAAAGCAACCATTTACAGAATCCGCGATAACCAGCGCGTAACCGACATTACTCTTCAACAAGCGGGTTCTACTTTCAATCGGCCCAACGTACTGCGCGACCCCTGCAACGTAGCAACCACCATTCAAACCGTTACGCTGGTGGCCGACTATCGCTTTGAGCCATCGCTTTTCAACGATTTGGCGGGTTATTACGTCGTAACCGAACCCGTTTGCTGCCGCCAAAACACCGATAACTTGGCCCAAAGCAATACGCCTGTTGTGCATTACATGGAAATTGGGCCAATAAATAGAGTTCCCAACAACCCCATCAATCCCCACACACCCCAAATTCAGATATTTAGTCTGCTCGAATACTGCCTCGACCAAGAGGTTTTACTCCGTCCGCGCCGCAACAACTCCGATTTGTTCACGTTTCGGTATGCCATGGCCGACCCACTCACCAGCGCCGCCGATAAACCTTTTGGCGTGGCGGGGTTGAAAAACAATTTCTCCTCCCAAAACTTTACGGGTAATGTCAATTCGTTGCAGATAGACCCCACAACGGGTTTTATTTCGGGCAAAACCGAAAAACCGGGCAAGTACAGCTTTGTGATGCGCATGGAAGCCTACATCAAAGGCGAAAAATACAGCGAAGTACGCCAAGAATTTCAGTTTATCGTCAATAATTGCAAAAGACAAAACACGCCCGCTATCTTGATTTCGGCGGTAAACAACTCCCAATTACCGCTCAAAAATAAGGTTTGCCAAGATAGTTTGGTGCAACTCAATTTGGTCAGTCATACGGCTGGCGGCACATTTCAGTGGCAATCCGAAGGCGTAAATTTGGCGGGAGCCGCCGACTCCGTTTTGCGCGTTCCGCGCAACCGCAGCGCGGTTTATACTTGCGTAGTTTCAAACCCCAAAACTTGCCCAATCGAAGTATCGGCCAACGTCGAAATTAATTTTTTGGACAAGCCTCTGGTCGAAATTAGCTCCGCATTGCCAACTGGTACGCCCTGTCAAACCGATTCTATTAAACTGACTGCCAATACTTTAACCCCCAATGTTACTTTTGAATGGCTGCGCAATGGCCAGCCCGTACCCAATGCCAGTCGGCAGTTGTACGAAACCACTCAATCGGGAAGCTACGTGGTACGCATTACCGACCAAAACGGCTGCAAAGGCGAATCGTTGCCCCAAATTATAACCAGCAATAACCCGCCAAAAGCCGAAATTATAACTTCCAAAAAAGTGATTTGTGAAGGGCAAAACGTGTCATTGTCGGCCAGCAATGCCAGCATCGGGCAGTTGTACCAATGGCTGCGCAACGGAACGCCCGTAGCCAACGCCACCCAAGCCACTCATAACACCACCACAGCGGGCAATTATACCCTCACAATTACCGACGACAAAGGCTGCTCGGCCACGTCCCCCGTTTTTACGGTTCGCCAAGCAACCACGCCAAAAGTTGAAATTACGCCCCAGAACAACCAAACTACGTTTTGCGAAAACACAATACTCCGCGCCAACGCGCCGTTGGCCGCCTACCAATGGCTACGCAACGGCACGCCCGTGGCAGGTGCCACCAACAATATCTTCACCGTAAATGAAGGCGGTAGTTACACCCTACAAGCCACCGACACCAACGGATGCGTGGGAGTTTCGGCGGTAGTTTTGTTGCAAAAAGTAACCAAAATAGCCGTAACACTTGATTCCGTTTTGCCATTTTGTGGCCCCAATCAATCTGCTTTAACATTGCGAGGCAGCCCCGTCGGAGGCGTTTATGAAGGAGTGGGCGTGCAAAACAACCAGTTTGTGCCCACCGTGGCAGGTGTGGGTTCGTTTGCAGTGTCTTACAGCGTGGGTACAACGGGTACGTGCGCCAGCGGCAAAGCCACCCGAACCGTGGTCGTGCTGCCCATTCCTAAGCTCAACTTGGGTCCCGACCGCGAAATACTGTACGGGGGAAAAATATTACTCAATGGCGATTTGGGAAAGGCCTACACTTACCGCTGGACTCCACCCATAGGCTTAGACAGTAGCTTGAATGCCAGACCGATAGCTTCGCCCCAAGAAACTACTACCTACCAACTTACGGCCACCGCCAATGACAATTGCACTGCTACCGATAGCATTAAAATCACGGTGCGGCAGGGCGTTTTTATTCCCAATGTGTTCTCGCCCAACAACGACGGCCAAAATGACACGTGGGAAATAAAAGGCTTAGAGGCGTACCCAGAAGCAGAAGTCTGGGTTTTTGACCGCTGGGGGCAGGTGGTTTATTATGGACAAGGTGGCAACCGCAAACCTTTTGATGGGTCCTACAATGGCATGATGCTCTCCGTTGGCAGTTACACCTACAAAATACGCCCCCAACCCAACGGAACGGCCTACCACGGTGCTGTTTTGTTGCTGCGCTAAGTGCTTTACTATATCAACAAACAAATGGTTTTTTACCAAGTAATTTTAATATTTCATTTTTAATTTACTTGGTAAGTTTTTACATTTGAGGTATGATAGCAAGAAACATCACTCCTAAAATTTTAGAAGATTTATCTTTTTTCCCTGCCGTAGCCATTGTTGGTGCAAGACAAGTTGGTAAAACTACTTTGGCTCGTTCTTTACAAAAAAAAATTCAGAAGGAGTCTATCTATTTGGACTTGGAATCGGAAGAAGATGCTTATCGCTTAGAGAATGCTGAAAGCTATTTATTGCAACACCTCGACAAATGTGTTGTCATTGACGAAATACAGCGAATGCCTCGCTTATTTCCTTTGCTTCGTTCGCTCATAGACCGCAAACGCGAGCCTGCCCGTTTCTTGCTATTAGGGTCAGCTTCGCCCGAGTTAGTAAAAGGCAGTTCAGAGTCATTGGCAGGGCGAATAGCTTACACCGAACTTTGTCCTGTTCATCTTCTCGAAATTCAAGAGCAGGTTTCTATGCAAATGCACTGGCTAAGGGGCGGGTTTCCAGTTCCGTTGTTAGCTCCTAACCAAACCTTATCAACCCGTTGGCAAAGCAATTTTATTCAAACATTTGTAGAAAGAGATTTGCGGTTTTTGGGACAAAATATATCCGAACAAACGCTGACAAAACTACTCAGAATGTTAGTATCTGCTCATTCTAACCTATTGAATATAAGCGATTTATCTCGTTCTCTGGACATCTCGCAACCTGCTGTGAGCCGTTATTTGGATATTTTAGAAGGTAGTTTTGTGATTCAGCGATTGATGCCTTATTTTCAAAACATAGGTAAACGTTTGGTAAAAACTCCAAAACTATACATTAGAGACTCTGGCTTATTTCATAATCTGGCCAGAATTTATGATTTCGACAATCTGTCAGGTCATTTATTGGTGGGCGCTTCGTGGGAAGGCTACGTCGTTGAGCAAATTAGAGAAATAGCCTATCCAGACTCAGAAATGTATTTTTACCGAACCCAAAACGGCGCAGAGGCAGACTTGGTACTTATTAGGCCAGACGGAACCAAATGGTGTATCGAAATAAAATACAGTAATTCTCCTGTTTTATCAAAAGGTTTTTTTCAAAGTTGTGAAGACTTAAAGCCAGAAAAGCGATTTGTAATTGTTCCCACTACGGAGTCTTTTGTGCGCAATGATGGCATCCAAGTGTGCAACTTGGCATTTTTTTTGAATCAAGTTTTGAGCGTCTAATCAAACGTTAAGTGTCTTTTGGTTGATAGTTTACAAATTTGTGTAAGCCCCAAGGTCGTCGTAGCAACGCCAAGCATGGCGTTGCTACGACGACCTTTAAAATCCTTAAAAGCATTGGTTATCAATTAATTGTGAATTTAAAAATAATCGAAACTATCAACCAAAAAGGAATAAACACCTCATTTTAAATCACTTGCTTTTATTTCGCGCGTCCATTGCGGGTTGCCTTTAGCATCAAAAATACCCACTTTCAAGACACGCTCTTTGGCCGGGCCAGTTATTTCAAATGTGCCAAAATTGCGCTTGTTTTCGGTAAGTGTACCTTCTACAAACGTATCAGTGGTTTTTTCTTTGGCATTGGGACTGGCTGGCCCCGAAGTGAGCGGCGACACCGTAAAATCGTAAAGCGGATACGTACCAAAACGGTTGAGGCGGTGCAAAACCGTGTGGTGGCGGTCGCCTGAAAGAAAAATAACGCCAGGAATCTTCTCATCGGCGATGCGTTGGAGCAAGTGCGCCCGTTCGTCGGCAAAAATGGCGTAGTTTTCAAACAAAGAGGCTGCATTGACAATTTGACCGCCCGTTACCACAAACTTAAAATTGGCTTTACTAAAAATCAAAGCATCAATGAGCCATTGCAACTGCGCTTTGCCAAAGTACGTACGGTCGTCGTTGCGGTCGTTGGGGGCTTTAAACCAGCGGTCGTCAAGTAAAAAAAACTGGGCATCTCCCCACTCGAAAGTACCCGTGCAAGCACCTTCAAAAATGTAGTTGGGATTGCCCCAAAACAATCGAAACGCCTCCGAGGTCATGTTTTTCAACGAAAACCCACGGTCGGAGTCGTTGGGGCCAAAGTCGTGGTCGTCCCAAATGGCGTAGTGGTGCGTACTGCCCAGCAGGGGCTGCATTTCGGGCAGTGAGCGCGTGTGCGTGTTGCGGTACAATATACCCGTTCGGGTGTTCCAGTCGGGTTCGCGGAGGTAGGTATTGTCGCCGCCCCAAATCATAAAATCGGGTTTTTGGGCAGCAATGGTCGTAAAAATGTCGTATTCACCGCCATAGGCACTGGGGCGGTCGTAGGGTGGGTCGTTTACAAAAGCACAACTGCCAAACGCAAACTTAAAATTGGGCGGGTCGCTGCGCCACTGCCAAAGCACTTGCGACTGAAAACGCAACGGATAACTGATGCTCACTTTCTTGCCATCGAGCCAAAGTTCGTAGTCATATTTTTTGCTTGGTTGCACTTGGTCGGCAATGAGCCGCGCCACAAAAGCCGTGTTTTTGTTGGTCAGCACCTCATCGGTACTCATTTTTTGGGCAGAATTCCCTTCTTCCCAATACATAAATTTCACTTTGGCGGCTTGCTTGGTTTGCACCCAAAGCAACACCTCACGCATTTCAGAATAGCCCACCATGGGCCCAGATTGCACCTGCCCACGTGTAGCGTAATTAAACGAGCAAGCCACCGCGAAAATTAAAATCCAGTTTTTCATTGTTTTGGGTTGTTTACGGAAAAATGTTTTGCAAAAATAAGGGCTGACTTTGCAAAAAGCCAACCCTTGTTTTTATGAAATGATGACTTTTGATTAAGCCACTGGCGCACTGTTCATTACTTCGGTTTGCTTCCGAATAGAAGTCATGTGAATCAACTCGAACAGTTCTTCCACAAAATCAGCGTATAAATTCATTTGTTTGCCCAAATCGCCGCGACTTTTGCGCAGTTCGCGCCAGCGGTTCATTTGCAAAACAGCCACGTTGTTGTCGCGCTTGTACTCGCCCAATTGCTCTACCAACGACATCCGCGTTCCCAAAATTTCGAGCAGTTCGCGGTCGAGGTTGTCTATTTTGCTGCGCAATGTTTCGAGATTAGACTGAAAATCAGCGCCATATTCTGCCTGCCGAATACTCAACTCGTGCAACATTTCGCCCAGTGCTTTGGGCGTTAATTGCTGCGAAGCATCCGACCAAGCCTTGTCGGGGTCGCGGTGCGACTCAATAATGAGGCCATCATAATTTAAATCTAAAGCGCGTTGCGCTAATTCATACAAATAAGCCCGCTTCCCTGCCATGTGGCTGGGGTCGCCAATGAGCGGCAACTCTGGAAACATCGTTTTGAGTTCAACGGCAATGTTCCACATGGGCGAGTTGCGAAATTTGTTTTCTTGTGCGTTAGAAAAACCGCGATGAATAGCCCCCAACTTTTTAATACCCGCGCGGTTGATGCGCTCAAACGCTCCAATCCAAAGAGCCAAATCGGGATTCACGGGGTTTTTGATAAGCACTGGCACGTCAGCACCTTGCAGCGCGTCGGCCAAATCTTGCACGTTGAAAGGGTTTACGGTGGTGCGTGCGCCAATCCAAAGTATATCAATGCCGTACTTCAATGCCAATTCTACGTGCTGAGGCGTAGCTACTTCAATGGCAATGGGCAAACCCGTTTCTTCGCGGGCAGCCACCAACCACGGCAGGGCGGCCTCGCCCATGCCTTCAAAACTACCTGGACGAGTGCGGGGTTTCCACACGCCTGCCCTTATTACGTGGGCGTATCCTTCGGTTTTAATCTGCGATACAGTTTCGCGTACTTGCTCTTCGGTTTCGGCACTGCAAGGGCCCGCAATGATGAGCGGCTTGCCCTGCGTGTCTATCCAGGAGCTCATCGGTAAAATGTCTAAAATGGCACTCATAAGAATCTGTTAAATTTTAACAAGTCAAACTATATAATTCAAAAAAAATTGTTAGTGTAAATTATAGACTGATTATGCTGCATTTTTAATATTCCAGCAATTATCCCAGTTATTGTTGAGTATTTGAACTTTCAGAATAGCA